>JAACDH010000181.1 GCA_009936995.1 Rhodobacterales bacterium | reverse complement strand
GCGTTTGGATTACGATCGAGATCGAGGTCGTCGCAGTCGCCGCCCTCGGGCTTACGGTCGTGTCCGTCGCGGTCTGCGTCGAAGTCGGAGGCACCATCACAGTCGCTATCGAGGCCGTCGTACCAGACTTCAATTGCGCCTGGGAACACCATTGGGGCGTCGTCGTTGCAGTCCAAGTTGTTCTCGGAGCTGTCGGTGGGGCCAGCACAAGCCAGGGCGATGGAGGGGCCTGAACCGGCGCCGTCGCCGTCGTTGTCGGTGTACCAGTCGATGGGGTCGACTGCACCCAACGTGAGGTCGTTGTCGCAGTTTCGGTCTATGTCGTCGCAGAATTCGGTGGCGCCGGGGTGAATCTCGTTGCTGCTGTCGTCGCAGTCTCGGTCGTCCTCGACGGTGTTGGACGGTGCGTCACAACCCAGGAGGGTGTTGTTGGGGTCGCCGTAGCCGTCGCGATCGTCGTCGATGAACCAAGTGGGTGCGTCGATCAGCGTGGCGTCGTCGTCGTCGATGAGGCCGTCGCAGTTGTCGTCGACGCCGTTGCAGCGCTCGTCGGCGCCGGGAAAGATCTGCGCGTTTTCGTCGTCACAGTCATCGCCACCCGCGGCGACGGTCTGGTGGCCGTCTTTGTCGAAGTCGCAGTGTTTGACATCGGGGTCGTTGTCGCGGCAGTCATCGCCGCCAAAACGTTCGGCCACGACGCCGTCGCCGTCGTAATCTTTGACGTCGTCCTCGTACTTTGACCCGGAGATGTAGGGGCAGCCTGCGAGCAGGAAGAGCGCGGCAAAAAGCGAGGCATGGCGAAGGATAATTCTCATCGGGTGTTCGTCGTGCACTTTCGTTGACTGGCGCTGCATAGAATGTCCCAGGTGGTGCCATTCACGAGATAGATTGTCTCGATTTCCGTGGGCACTTTGTCTTCGAAGAAAGCCACTACAGTGTACTGCCCAGCGGTGACCCGGGCTGGGTTGACCGCACGCCTGTTGTCGTCGAGCAGGCGAACATCGACGCGGGAGTTGACGTTCACGATGGGCGGTACGATGGATTCGACGGGCTCGGTCGTTACCTCGGCGACGCCGTCATTGGGGTCGGGCTGAGGTTCTTCGACGGGTTCTGGCACGGGCTGGGGAGCCGGTTCGGGCTTGGCCACAGGCTGGGGCTGGGGCTGGGGCTGGGGCTGGGGCTGGGGCGTAGGGGTTGGTGTCGCCACGGGAGCGGGGTCGGCGACGGGCTGCGGCGCTGGAGCGGGCGGCGGTTCGACGTTGGCAGGCACCGGTTGGGTGATGGGCGTAGGCTGCGGCGCGACTTCGGGCGTGCTGGGGACTCCGATGAAGTACATTACGCCAGCGGCCGCCGCAGCGAGTCCAAGACCCAACACCCCCAGGGGCACGATGGCAGAGCCCCGGTTGCCGGTCTGCGGCTGTGCCGCGAGCACGTCGTCTGATACTGGGGGCACATCAGCGTCGGCCGATGCGAGCGTATCTACCTGTGCCGCCGACGTTTGGTCGGTGGGCGGCAGGGTGTGTTGAGGGGGCAGGTGCGGTTCGTCGGCCTCGATCATGAACGTCTGTAGGCTGACGTTGGGACCCACGGTGACGCCCGCCTGTTGCATGGTGTCCGTGGGGATAGCCGTTGCCGAACTTGGAGCGGGCAGACTGGATAGGTCCATGGTCGGATGAGGTTTATGCGCCTGGACGTCTGTGGTGTATCCGTTGCCGAACTGGGCGGTTTCGGTGGGAACCGCCGTAACTCCCGCCTTTGGGATATTCAGGTGGGTACTGAAGGAGCGCCTTAAGAAGTCCTCGGTGTTGTCGGCTTGTGCCCCCAAGGCCATGGCCACGGTTCGAGTCTGCTCGTTCCAGACGGTTTGGTTGGGCAGGGGATGGTCGGCCAACCAGATGTCTCGGAGCTCGACCACGGTCTGAATACGGGCCTCTGGGTCCACCTGGAGGGCGCCTTCGATGGCCTGGACCATGCGGGGCGGAAGGTCGGGTATCCGGTTGGAGATGTGCTGACGCTCACCGCCTGCCACGGCCATCATCAGGTCCAGGTGATCATCGCCTTCGAAGGGACATTCACCACTGACCAGCTCGTAGAGGATGGCGCCGATGGACCACACATCGGCCCGAGCGTCGACGTTCTTGGCGTCGCGGATTTGCTCGGGAGGCATGTAGGCCGGCGTACCCATGGTGGTGCCGGTTCGCGTCTTGCTGTTCATGCCACCTTCGTCGGAGGCGAGCAGCTTTACCAGTCCGAAATCGGTGACCTTGGCGATGAGCTTGTCGCCGACCGGGGACAGCATGATGTTGCCAGGTTTGAGGTCTCGGTGGATGAGTTCGAGGGCATGAGCGGTGGACACGGCGTCGAAAATACCCCCAGCCAGCGCGTCGATTTGATCGTGACTGAGTTCAATCGCTTGGAGGAGGTCTTCGAGGGATGGCCCCCGGATAAACTCCATGACCAGACCCAAGGAGTGATCGACCGCCACGACATCGGTGACCCGGACGATGTTGGGGTGTTGCAGCGCAGCTTGTACTCGGCCCTCCTGCATTAGTCGCTGGCGAAGGGATTTTCTGCTTATCGACAGCACTTTTATGGCGTGCTGTGTGTCGAGATGAATGTGCCGAATACGGTACACGACGGCCATGCCGCCTTCGCCGATTTTGTCTTCGACGAGGTAGCGCCCGTCGATGATGGTGCCGGCAGTGATCTCCATTATCGGCTGCCTATCCAGCCAGCGCCCACACCACATCCGGCCGCAACGCTGAATAATGCGCCACTCGCGAATGACATCAGATTTGCTGTCGCCCGGGAAGAGTTTAGGGTGTCGGCCGGAAGGTTGGGGTTGGACGCGCTGGAGAACATGTTGCCGCGCGCTCTCCAGCCCAGGGCGTAGGTGGTGCCCGAGAGTGCGGCTGCTCCGCCGGCGCAGGCCAGGAGCATGTTCCGTTGACGGGGGATGGCCACGTAGTGGGGCAGGGGCTCTCGAGGCCCGAGGTAGCTGGTCGAGACCGACATCCCGGACTCGTCGAAGAGCTGGGCGATGGTGGGCTGGTTTTTTGGCCGTTTACGGCTGTGCTCGCCGTCGAAGGCCAAGCTTCCGGAGCGGGGCTCGGGGACGGTGCGGGTGCTGGTGTCGGGGGCCATGGCATCCCAGGCCACGCGGAGGTCGTGGGAAGGGGGCAGCAATCCGTTGGACCAGTCGTACTCTGGATAGCTCGTAAAGCCTGCTTGGAGAGACCTATTTGCGTTCTCAAGGTCGCCAATGGTGAACAGGTGCAGCGCCATCAATCGGTGGTAGCGCCCCACCAATTCGCCCGACATCGCGTCGCTCATACAGGGCAACAGAATGCCAGCGGCTTCGTTCACGCCATCTCGGAAGCCCAGGTCATCGAGCTCTTTGAAGGCGGATTCTGCCATCGAGATGGCGCCAGCGAGTTCTTCCTCGCGGACGGGTTCACCGCATTCCACTGCCTGGGCATTAGCTATGAGCCATAACATTACCAAGATCACTCTCCTCCCGGGGGTATCTTAATGCGTGAATCACTCTTTGGCGTCTCACGTAAATTTTACCCATGCAGATGGGCTTGCAGAACCCATCGAGAAAGTACATCATATGGGGCGTTTACGGTTTAGGGGGGCGAACGGGCGGCGGCACTCAGTGGCTCTGGACCAGCTCGAGGCGCAGCATTGGCGTCCATTGTGCGTCTCGAACAATGCCGAAGCCGAGCTCGGCCCAGGCGCCCTTGGTCATGAAAACGCGGGGACCGGCGACGAGCGAGACGCCGGGAGAGGTTCGTGCGGCGAATTCTGTGAAAAAGCCGGTTCCAGGTGAGGATGCGCGGACAGCCGCGCTACCCGCCCATCCATTGCCTGCTGATATTCGTGAGACAAAGGCCACAGTTCGGCTCTGGACGCCAATTCCTAAGGTGCCCTGGAGACGCTCGTCGATGAGGGCGCCTACGGTCCAGAGCATATGGACCCCTGAGTCGGGCTGTAGAACAGGCTCGCCGTTCGCCAGCAGGGGCGCCACGATGACGTCATCTACTTGCTGCGAGAGGACCCGCTGGTGGGATTGATAGCTCTGTTCGATCTGTGGGTATTGTGTCGGCGCTGAGGTGTTGATGGAGAGGGCTCCCGACTCGACCAATCGTGCGTAGGCCACCTCGGCCAGCGGCGACATAGGCCACGCGTCGAGAAATGCGCGGTAGGCCTCGAGGCGGTCGTCGCCCCGGTGGTCGATGCCGCGCCAAGCCAGCAGGTCTTCGCCCCCCGCCACGCCAGGTTCGGCGAGCGCGGGTGCGGTCCACAGCCCTAGGAGGAGGAGAATCAATCCGCGAGATCCACCCAAATCGGCGCGTAGTCTGACACCTCCATTCCGCCCTGTCGTTCGATTCCAGCTCCGACCAATCGCTGGGTCGCAGCGGTGTTTCCGAGGAGGTAGTCGATGCGCCAGCCCCGGTTCAGCTCACGGGCGCGTCCGCGGTTGGACCACCACGAGTAGGGGCCCTGTTGCTCGCCCAGTTGGTGCCGCACCATGTCGGTCCAGCCGCGGCCCAGAAATTTGGTGAACCACTCGCGTTCGTGCGGAAGGAAGCCGGAGTTGCGCTTGTTTCCCGTGGCGTTGTGGATGTCGAGCTTTGTGTGGGCGATGTTTAGGTCGCCGCCTAAGATCACGGGTTCGTCGAGGGCCGCCAGGGCCGCTGCCCACGGCATAAGCCGATTCATAAAGGCCTCTTTGTTGGCCTGGGCTTCGTCGCTGCGGGATCCACTGGGCAGGTACACGTTGATCAGGTGCACGCCGTTGAAGCGCGAGCGAAGGATGCGCCCCTGGGCATCGGCGTCGTCCATACCTGTGCCCAACGTTTCAGCTTCTCCGCGGGTCCAGGTCCCGGTGCCGGCGTAGCCCTTCTTTTCGGCGGGATTCCAGGCGATCTTGTAGGTTCGCTGGCGGTGGATTTCGTCGGGGGCCTGCTCGGGTAGACAGCGAATTTCCTGGAGCATCACCGCATCGGCGCCCAACTTCTTGAGGTGCTTAGGCATGCCCTTTCTCCAGGCAGCGCGTAGGCCGTTGACGTTCCAGCTGGCGATGCGCATGGGCTCTCCGATTGGGTTTGCGGTGCGCCTTGTAATCTCCAGCGCCAGGGAAGCGAGCGTTCTGGGTCGTTTTCCCATATATTGCTGCAGCTATTCTATGGAGCG
Organism: Rhodobacterales bacterium; assembly: GCA_009936995.1. Lineage (GTDB taxonomy): Bacteria > Myxococcota_A > UBA796 > UBA796 > JAACDH01. Next base: position 8,694 of record JAACDH010000181.1, on the reverse strand, counting down.
CAGCGATGAATCGGACTCTCAGCCTTCTGGTGCTGCTGGCGATGGGCCCTCTGGCTCAAGCCCGCGCCGGTGGTGGCGTCTTGGCCCCAGTGATTTACGAAGAGCAGGTCGATGGGGTGATTCCCTGGGATTTCGACGCCGATCAGTACGATGCCTGGCTCGAAGATGCCATGGGGCGAGCGCCGCTGGGAACCACTCAGGTGCGTTTACTCGGTCGTGGCTTGGATGGAGAGATCCGCCCCCTCGATGCCTATCTTCCCGTTCTCTCGCATACGCCGCTGAAGGAACGCCACGAGCTGGACTTTAGCGCACCCGTTCACATCGCTGGCGCCGTGGATGGTGGCCTGTCGAATAAGGCCATTTACCTGTCTCAATGTCATGGATGGATCTACAGCGAGGTCCTTGGGCGCTTCGCGACCCAGCGCGGCAACGTGTGGGACACGGTCGAAGACTTCCACAATCCAGAAGGTGCGAACTGGTATCTCAGCCGGTATATCGAGAACGCAGGCGGTTCGGTTTACGCCACTAAAGAGCGCGACCTGAACGACGCGACCGTCTTGGTCGACAACGGCGATGCCGACTACAGCGAGACCGGTGCTGGCTTCGAGACCGGTGGTAACGGTTTCGGCTGGGCCTCCACGTATGCCTACGGCGTCGACCCATTCAACGCGGGCAACACCCGACGCTTCCCCGGAAATGGCGGCGGTGTGGCCTCCTGGTCGCCCGACGTCCCCGAAGATGGCGTGTTTGGTCTGTACATCAGCTGGGATGCGGCGGCTGACCACAGCTCGGCTGCGCACTACCGGATTACCCATCCAGGTGGCGTCATCGACCGGTGGTACAACCAACGAAACCACGGATCTACCTGGCAATATGTCGACACCCTCTGGCTGCCGGCGGGCAACTCGGTCACCGTCGAGCTGATCGGCGACTCGGCGTCGTCGGAGTGGGTCTCGGTCGACGCCGTGCGCTTGGGTGGTGGCACCGATAACATTGTGCGCTACGGCGATGTCACCGGTCGTCCTCGCTGGGAGAGTGGCGCCATTCAGTACGCCCAGTTCAACGGGGTCCCGTCTAGCATCTACGAGCCTTACGGCGACGGCGATGGCTCCGATCCCACGGTCCGCTCTCGTTGGGCCGAGTGGGAGCATCCGGCCGGCGAAGACGCCCTTTATCTTAGCTGGCACTCCAACGCGTCGGGTGGAACAGCTCGGGGCACCATCACCTACTTTGCCGGGGGCGGCTCGGATGCGCCCAGCAACTATCCTGCCTCCTGCACCACAAGCGGCGATGCCGTCGACGGCAGTTACAGCTTGGCTCGCGCGGTCCAAGACGAGCTGATCGACGCGTTTACCACCAACTGGGACCCGTCCTGGCAAGATCGTGCGCTGGGTACGTCTTGTTTTTCAGAGGTCAGCCCGGGCAACAACAACGAGATGCCCGCGGCCCTGGTCGAGCTGGCGTTTCACGACAACTTTGACGACACGCTTCACCTCAAGCACCCGCGCTTTCGCCGCGACGCCGCACGGGCCATGTACCGCGGTGTGGTCCGCTATTTTGCCGAGCGCGACGGCCTCTCGGCGACCTTCCTTCCCGAGCCGCCGGTCTCGGTCTCGCTCCTGCACGATGGCAGCGGCTTGTTGCGACTGGACTGGTCCGACGGTCCCGTGGGCAGCCCCGACGGCGACGCGGCTGACTACGCGCGGGTTTTTCTCTCGGTCGACGGCCGAACCTGGGATAGCGGCACCGACGTCACCGACGGCTATGCGCTCATCCGCGCCAATGCCGGAACCACCGTGTTCGCTCGGGTCTCGTCGGTGAACGACGGCGGCTTCAGCTTCCCCAGCGAAGTGGTCGGCGCCCGTATCTCCCCGGACGACAGCGCCCCCGTCTTAGTGGTCTCGGCCTTCGACCGTATGGATCGCGGCATGCTCAACTGGGTGCAGCCTGGTGGCAGCTTGGGCGACATCGTGCGTATGGACCTCAACCAGATGAACGCCTACAACATCGCGGTGCCGCATGGCATGGCCATCGCCGAATCGGGTTGGTTCTTCGAGAGCGCCAGCGATGAAGCCGCGGCGAGCATGAACCTCGACGCCTTCGACGTGGTCGTCTGGGCCACCGGCGAAGAGTCCACCATCGACGAGACGGTGAGCGCGGTCCAGCAGGCGCAGCTGCGTTCCTTCTGGGATGGAGGCGGTTCGTTGTGGGTCAGCGGCGCCGAAGTGTTCTGGGATCTCGACTTTTTGGGCGACGCTGACGACCAGGCGTTTGCCGCCGAAGTGCTCGGCGCGGGTATGGCTTCGGATGCCTCCGGCTCCAACAATGTGGTCGGCCTGGGTGTGCTCAACGGCGTGGGCCCCATGGACTTCGACGTGTCAGACGGCGCGCCCTATCCTGTGGAATTCGCCGACGTCTTGGCGTCTAGCCGGACGGTCATCGCCGAGTACACCACCGGCGAGACCGCCGCCGTTCTCGGGTCGGACGTCGCCACCTTTGGCTTCCCGTTCGACACCATCGGCGATCCGAATGTGCGCACCGAAGTGGCCGGCCGGCTGCTCTCTAACCTGGCTCCTAACTACGTTCCACCGTCTGTGGGCGCACCATCGATTCCCACGGTGACCAATGGCGTCAACGGCGAAGGCACCCCCCCAACGACGGGCACCACAAGCACCACTGAATCCACGACCACCGACACCCACGTCGATCCCATCGGCTCCGAGAAGAAGGGCTGTGGCTGTGCCAACGGCGGCGCGCCTGGCCCGATGGCGCTATGGGTTGGCCTCGCCGCCGTGTTCGTGAGGCGCAGGAGGGCACATGCCTAGCTGGGAAGACGTCAAAGACCACCTCCGGGTCGGGTTTACCCTAGACCGAGACGAAGAACACGAGCTGGTGCTCACCCTGCACCATCACAGCCACGATCAGCTCCGCGCCCAGCGGGTGATGGTGCGTCACTACGAGAACCGCGCCACCGAGCTCCTCGAGATTCGCTCCGCCTTCGCAAAAGCCGGCGATGTCTCAGTGGACGAGGTGTTGGAGCAGAACCTCAAGCTGCCCATCGGCGCCATCGCCAAGCATGGCGACTTTTTGGTGTTGGTGCATCGGGTCGCCTTAAAACACACCACCCTGGATGGCGTCAGTTTCTACGTCACCCGTCTTGCCGAAGTCGCCGATTGGCTCGAAGAGCGCCGCGGCGGTGACCAATTCTAGAGGAGAGCAGCAGATGACCACCAAGTGGGCCGATATTCAAACGCACATGCGCGCCAAGTACCAGCTGTCAGACGACGAGCCGAACATGGTCAGCATGGTGTGGACCTACGATCAGGGACGTACGCAGAAGATTGTGGTTCGTCGCTTCGTGGCTGGCGAAACCAACATGGTCGAGTTCAAGAGCGCCTTCGCCCAGCGCGCTGATGTGTCTCCCGAGGTGCTTCTAGCGGCGAACAGTAAGCTGCCGCTCGCTACGGTGGCCCTGTCTGGCGACGTGTACCTCGTGGTGTACAACGCCCTACTCGACAATCTCCAAACGAGCGATCTCGATTTCATCTTGTCACGGGTGGCTGCGGTGGCCGACACGTTGGAAGAGAAGTACGCCAAGGTCGATCAGTTCTAGTCTTTTAGAGCGTTTCTGAATAGCGCCTCAGTACCGCATCGCGTGGGCATTTTCGCATCACTGCATGAGGGGAATCGGGTGGAGATATCTGGCGAGGCGATAGGTTCCGAGCTACCCGGAACCCCGGTCAACAGGCCGGGAACTGACCAACACCTCAACGCGGAAACAGGTGAGTCGCCCCAGGCCCACCGACCGATACTTAGGAATCTCTAATGGCGTTTAAGGCAGAATATATCTGGATCGATGGCACCAAGCCGACGGCCCTTCTTCGTTCCAAGACGCGCGTCCTGCAAGAGGGCGAAGAGCTCCCTGAGTGGAGCTTCGATGGTTCGAGCACCGCCCAAGCTGAGGGCTCCAATTCGGACTGCCTTCTGCGTCCTGTGTTTGCGTGCCAAGACCCCATCCGCGGCGGCCACAATAAGCTGGTCTTGTGCGAAGTGTTCAACGCGGACGGCACTGTGCACGTCTCCAACAAGCGCGCTCGCCTACGCGAGCTCGCCGAGAAGCACGCCGACCAAGAGGCCTGGTTCGGCATCGAGCAGGAATACACCATGTTCCAGAACGGTCGCCCCCTGGGTTGGCCCGAGGGCGGGTACCCGGCTCCACAGGGTCCGTTCTACTGCGGCGCCGGCGCCGACCATGTGTACGGCCGCGCGCTGGTCGAAGAGCACCTCGACGCCTGCATGGACGCCGGTTTGGCCATCTACGGCATCAACGCCGAGGTCATGCCCGGTCAGTGGGAGTTTCAGATCGGCACCGCGGGTCCGCTCGAAGTCTCCGACCACCTCACCGTGGCTCGCTGGCTTCTGTTCCGCATGGGCGAAGACTACGATGTGTCGGTTACTCTGCACCCCAAGCCCGTCCGCGGCGACTGGAATGGTGCTGGCGCGCACACCAACTTCTCCACGAAGGCCATGCGCTCAGACGGTGGCCTAGATGTCATCTTCGCTTGCATGCCCAAGCTCGAAGCGCGCGCTGCGCTGCACATCGCCAACTACGGCCACGCCATCGAGCAACGCCTCACTGGCCTGCACGAGACCTGCTCCTACAAGGACTTTCGCTGGGGTCACTCCGACCGTGGCGCCTCCATCCGTATCCCCGTGGCCACGCACGCTGCGGGCAAGGGCTACTTCGAGGATCGCCGACCGAACTCGAACATCGATCCATACGTGGTCTGCGCGCTGCTGATGGAAGCTTGCTGCGAGTAGCGCAACGCATCTAGGAACGGTTAGTTCCCAGGCCCGCCCGGCACACGCCGCGGTGGGCCTTCCCATTTCTGGAGCCGGTATGCCCCGCCTGTCCGAACGCGTCGCTTTCATGCAAGAGAGCGCCATCCGAAAGCTCGACTACACTGTGGCCGAGCAGAAAGACGTGCGCTTTCATCGGTTGAACATCGGCCAGCCCGACGTTCCTACGCCTCAGCCGCTGCTGGACGCCATCGCCAACTGGCAGCCAAAAGTGATCGCCTATGGACCGGCCTCTGGCCTACCTGCGTGCCGCGAGGCTGGCGCCAAGTACCATAGCCGCTGGAGCGAGGGCCTCGAGGCGAAGCATGTGGCGGTGACTCAAGGTGGCTCCGAGGCGCTGCTGTTCGCCTTTACCGCCCTGTGCGATCCCGGTGACGAGATCCTGGTTCCCGAACCGTACTACACCAACTACAACGGCTTTGCGACGGTCGCTGGTGCCACCATTAAGCCCATTCGCACCCACATCGCCAACGGCTTCCGGCTGCCCTCGAACGACGAGCTCGATGGCTTTGTCACTGCCAAGACTCGGGCGCTGGTGTTCGCGAACCCGGGCAACCCCACCGGCGCCGTGTACAGCCGCGGCGAGGTGTCTCGCATCCTCGATTGGGCTGCAAAGAACGACATCTTCGTGATCGCTGATGAAGTGTATCGACGCATCTGGTTTACCGAAGCGCCCGTCAGCGCCTTGGAGTTCCCCGAGCACCGAGACCGGGTCATCGTCATCGACTCCATGTCCAAGACGTACTCCGCCTGTGGCTTGCGGATCGGGTTCTTCATCAGCCGTAATGTGAACCTAATGGAGAAGGTCGAGCGTTTGGGGCAGGCCCGCCTGGGGCCGCAACCGCTGGCCCAGGCCGTCGCCATCGCCGCGTTGGGCCTCGAGGAGTCCTACTACGACGAGGTCCGCGAGGTCTATAAGGGCCGGGTGATGGCCTTGGTCGAGGCCTTGGCCGAGCTGGAGGGTGTGTCCACGCACCGCCCCGAAGGCGCATTCTACTGCATCCTCGACCTTCCCATCGACGACGCCGATCGCTTCGCCCGTTGGTTGGTCACAGACTTCCGCAGCGACGGAGAGAGTGTGGTTGTGGCGCCCGGAGGTGGCTTCTACGCCAACCCCGAGAGCGGCAAGACTCAGATTCGCCTGGCCGCCGTCGAGTCCGAGCACGAGATTCGTCGCGCCACCGCCATGTTGGCCGAGGCGCTGCAGACGTATCCGGGTCGCGTGGGCTAGATTTGCATCGGTCGACCTCGGCCAGTGGCGGAGAACCGATGGAAGAGACCCCCGAGATCGAGAAGAAGGTGATTGGCCTGCGCATCGAGCGCGCGCTGATCCCCGACTGGTACAACATCGTCCTCGACGTCTGTGCGAACTGGTGTATTCGGATGTACACCATCGAAAAGCCCGAGGAGTACGTGGTACAGATCGAGTTCGAGGTGTCCAAGGTAGAGCCGTTCTATGCGGCGCTGGCCCTGGCTTGGGATGCGTTTGTAGAAGCGCAGAAGTCGTCGGGCAACTGGCAACAGTCCGAGGCTATCGAAGAATAGGGAGAGGCGATGTGGACTTGGATTCGGGCGTTACTTCAGGGATGGGGTCTACTGTCGCCCGTCGACCCATCACAGCTGTCGGCGGCCGATGTGATGGCCGAGCTTCGGGCTGGAAAGCGAAAGCCTGCCGAGGAGTCCGAGTGGCAGAGCGCTGTTCGCCGGTTCAACATCAAGGTGTTCTCCAATGCGGATCGCAAGCGTGTTTGGCGCCAGTATCGCCGTAAGTTCAGTGGAGAACTAAGCAACTGGGACGAGATTGTGGCACCCACCCGTGAAGATCAGGCTTGTCTAGACCAGATTTTGGCCGAGCTGGCGCGCTAGCTCGCCGTCTTCAGACCTAGGTCGCGACCCCAGAGCGAGAGGAGCGCAGGCAGCAGGAAGAGGTCGCAGAGCAGGGCGGTGACGATGACTGTGCCGCCGAGCATACCCAATATTCGGGTGGCGCTGAAGCTACTGAGGGCGTTGACGCCGAAGCCGCCGATGAGGATGATCGAGGTAATCAGCACCGCCCGGCCGCTGTGCAGGACGGCGTTTCGGACCGCGGGTTTTAGGCCGATGCCGCGCTCCATCTCCTCGCGGGTGCGAATCATCAGGTGCAGGGTGTCGTCGACGGCGATGCCCAGAGCCACTGTGAAGATGACGGCGGGTGTAGGGTCGAGCAGCCAGCCCATCACGCCCATCAGGCCGTAGCCCACCACCAAGGGCATGGCGTTGGGCAACAGGCAGAGTAGGCCGGTTCGCAGGTCGCGAAACAGCACCGCGATGATGATGGTGATGATCACGAAGGCGAGGATAAGGCTGTTGCGTAAGTCGTGGGTGACGCCATTGATACCCCGGTAGGCGACATAGGGCGTGCCGGTGACCGCGCCAGTGATGGGGACGTCGGCCAGGTGAGTTTGGAGGGCTGCGTCGATGCGCTGGACCGTTGGGTCGAACGCCCGAGCGCCTTCGTCCTTGAGAGTGAGCAGCATTCGGGCTCGACTGTAGTCTGCGTCGATCATTCGCGTAAACGCAGGGTCTACCTCGGCGAGCAGGTAGAATTGAGCGGCGGCTTCGGGGCTATCGACGCCTGTGTACTGGCCGGTGGTGGCCTGGTGAAGCATCGCGATCCAGGTGGCGGGGCTGGTGGCTTGGCGGACCTCGGGTTGGGCCAGGGCCCAAGATTCGAACATGAGAAGCGCCGCCAACACCTCGGGCTGCTTGAAGGCGTCTTCCTGGCCTTGAAGGTCGACTTCGAGGCCTAGAATACCACCCAGCTCTCGGTCGGCGCGGTAGTTGGCCTGACTGACCGGATGGGACTCGGCGAGGGTATGCGACAGGTTGTTGTCGACGACCACGTTGCGGCCGAACCACACCGAGCCGACCAGGATGATCGCGGTGGCGCCCAACACAATCCACGGGCGCTCTAGGCTGAAGTCGGCGCAGGCCAGCAGCAGGCGGTCTGTGCGGCTGGGACCGTCCTCGGTGGGTGCGGCCATCGGGCCACCGCGGGTGAACATCAGCAACATGGGGATGAGGAAGAGCACGCCACCGTAGGCTAAAAAGATACCGAGGGATGCGTACAGTCCGAAGTGCTGCAGGATGGGCATCTGCGCGACCGACAACGACAAGAAGCCCACGGCGGTGGTGACCGACGTGATTAGGCAGGCGGCGCCGATCTTTGACGCCGACTTCTCGATGGCCTGCCAGCGCATTTCGTGGGTGGGTTGCGTACCTGCGGGCGTGACCGCACGCAGCTCCTCGTGGAACCGAGTCACCAGATGAATGGCGTCGGCGATGGCGATAACGGGCAACAAGGTGATGTACGTCTGCGAGAGCAGTCCGATAGGCTCGCCGGTCCATCCCATGATGCCAAACACCATGAGCACCGGCAATGTGGCCGCCAGCCCGGGGACCAGGACGCCGTGAAAGCTGCGAAAAATCAGGAACAGGCTGATGGTGATGAAGACCGCGCCTACGGGCACGAACAACTTGGTGTCCTCTTGAAATGATGTGAAGAACGCAGCGCGAACGGGTGGAATTCCCGCGAGCCCCAGGTGTAGGCCGTGTGTGCCCTCGTAGGCCTCCATCACCTCTTCGACGGCGGTGACCAACGGCTGGATGGCGCTGACGTCGCTGGTATCGTACTTTGCCTCCACTAAAATTGCGGTTGTGGTGCCGTCGAGTGAGATCAGGGACGGCACCAACAGCCGGTTGCTTAGAGCGTGGTCTCGCCAGCGCTGCCAGTCGTCACCCAACTGGTCGGGCATGGTGTCGAACAGCGGATCCATATCGAGCAGGCCAGGTTCG
>JAACDH010000180.1 GCA_009936995.1 Rhodobacterales bacterium | reverse complement strand
CACTGGTCTCGTCGCTATGGCCGGGTGTATAGCGATCGAAACCAGGGGCTGGAGAGCCTGGGCAATGGGCTCCAGGCGGCGCGAAAGATGGTGAGCGCCCGTTGGTCCGCAGTGGCGCTCGACCTGGAGCTGGTCGGCCTCGAGGGGCTGGTCCAAGGCGCTGTCGAAGACTATGGCACCGAGATGGCCAACGAACTCCGCGGCAAGGGCGTGATGCAGCTCGAGCGCGTCGACGACGCGTTGGGTACGTGGACCACGGCGGTGATTGAAGAAGTTCAAGATACCAAGTCTCCAGCTGTTCTTTCAGCTAAACTTCGCGAGCTCTCTCAGCCGTTGGCCCAGACGTTGGCGAGCGCGAATCGCGAGGCCGATGCGCTTCGGGCTCGGCTTGACGGGGAAGAGGGGATTGCGCCGTTAATGCACGTCTTGCTCACCGCGACCAGCTCGCTCACCGACTGGTACACCATTCCCGCTGGCCCCATCGCCACCGGGGAGTGGACACTTCCAAAGGCTGTACCCACGTCGGAGATCTCGTTCCGTGAGGTTGCGGTTGCGCTGATCGAGTCCGCCGTGACCCGAGAGCTGGCCGAGCTGGCGCGCGACTTAGGCGACAAGGCCGGGCAGATCGCCTCTGGACTGGCGGAGAGCGAACGTGTTGTGTCGTTCAATGTGGAGTTAGCCTGTGGTGAACTCGATGTGATGGCCTCCGAATCCGAGGTCAGCGCCGACGTTCGTGAGCTTGTGCTTGAGATGGTTGTCGGGGCGATCGGTCGGGCGCGAGGGCGGGCGTTGCGACTGCGCGAGATCTCGGAGCCGTGGCCAAATGCGGCCCACGAGGGTCTGCGGCACGCGGTTGTTGGCGCCCTCGAGCGACTCCGCGGTCAGGTGACGGATGGCGACGTGAAAGAACTTCGGTCGCTGCTTCGCGAAGACAAAGTTCGACGTGGATTCGCCTCCAGCGCAGATGTATGGTTGGGTTGGGTTCCATCCTCACCTGGCCAAGTCAAAGAAGCCGTTGTGCGGGTGCTCGGTCCGGACCGCACCGAAGCCTTGCGGTTGGCGCTGGGGTTGCCCGTAGCGGTCGACGCAGAGGCCGCCTTGGTTCTGGCACTTAAACCACCTGTCTTGCCGGATGTACTGCCGGTGGTCTATCGGCGTCTGTTCTCTGAACAGGCGCTTCATGCGGGTGACCTCATCATCGGGCGTGAGCGAGAGTTATCCCGCTTAAATGACGTGATTAAGGGCGAGTGGGGCCACGCTCGGGTCGCCGCAGTGGTTGGCCCGCGTGGAAGCGGCACCTCCGCGCTGGCTACCTCTGCGGTTCGTAGCCATCGCGGCAGCGTGCGGATCCTTGAGTTGACCGAGCCCGTGGGCGCCGACGAGGTGCGGCGCTGGTTCAAGGAAGGCGGTCAGCAGCTCACCGTTCTCTCTGGGCTTCGTTGGCTTTTCCGAAATGAACCCGGCGGATTTGATGCCATTTACGCGTTCATCGAGGGCTTGGCGGCCAGCCAAGGTGCCGTCTCTTGGGTCCTGACCGCAGACGATTCGGTGTGGGACCATGTGTGCGCGGTCACGTCTCTCGATCAGGCGGTTGGAACAGTGGTCCGTTTGAGACCCCTTCCAGTCGACGACCTCGCAGCTGCGGTGCTCGCGCGACACGAAATGAGCGGGTACGACCCTGTCTTCGAGGCTGGTGACGACTGGGGATGGAAGATTCAACACCTGCTTCTGCGCGGTGAGAACCTCCAGCAACGACACCAAAATGCGTGGTTCCACACGCTACACGAGGCCAGTGGGGGGGTCGTCCACGATGCACTTCGCCTTTGGCAGGCCTCGATTCGAGACGTCGACGAGGCGAGCGGGGTGATTCACGTCGGTTCGGTGGCTCGCCCGCCTTTCGCGCGGGTGGGCGGCCTGCCCGAGCAGAGTCTTCTGACGCTGTTGGCGATCATGCGACAAGGGTGGACCGATCCCGAGCTGCACGCGGCCTTGTTCGTGCAGGACAGGACAGCCTCCCAGGCCCACTTACAGCGGCTTCTTCATCTCGGAGTGCTCGAGCGTTGCGGCGACGCTAGGTACCAAATCGCCCGTCACCTGCGCAGTCCGGTGCAGCGCGTGCTCAGTGGAAAGGGGTGGTTGAAATGATCGCGCTCTGGCTATCGCTTTGCTTCGCTCAGTCTTTGCCGGCCGAGGTTGTTCCTCTCGCAACAGCAACGCAAGAAGAGGGGGTACCGCCGGTGCCGGAGTCCCCAGAGGCCGCGCCGGTGACCGAGGCACCCGACCCACCGCCTGTTGAGCGCGCGCCGGTCCACGACTCGCCGGCGGACACGCCGGTGGACACCCCAGCTGCCGACGAATTACAAGATTTACTGCCCGTTGTCCCAGCCGATGTGCAGGGGCCGATGGTTCAACCCGTGACGGTCCACGGAACCCAGGTCGACCCAACGACTCCCGTTCTCGATGCGTTGCTACCGCGGCTGCCTATGCGCGGCTTATTCAACGGCCTCCTCCTGCTGGTGTTGTCGGTGTCCTTCGCGCTGGTCGCTCAGCTCGCCTCCAGCCTGCGTATTAGCCTCGCCGCGACGGGGCTACTCGTGCGCGCATCCTCTTCCGTTGAGGTTGTTGGACGGGTGTTATCTGTGTTTTTTGGAATGGGCGTGCTCGCCGCCTGGGCGCCGGCTTCCCTTGCGGTGGCTATGCCCTGGGTGGCCTTGGTGGGCGCGTTGGCCTTCGGTTGGAGTGCGCGGGATGTACTGCCCGACGCCATCGCCTGGATGGCCCTTGCAAGCGAGGGACGCGTCCGCTCCGGTCGATGGATTGTGGGTGAGGGTTTTGGCGGGGAGGTCGTGGTGGTGGGCCTCCGTGCCACCGTGATTCGCGATGAACAGGGACTCGAGCACAGTGTTCCCAATCGGCGGTTATCGGGTGCAATTGCCGAGTCTCCAGGGCCGTGGCCTCAAATCGAGGTTGCGCTCATCTTACCTGTCGAGCTCGACAGCGACGACGTCCGCTCGGTGCTGCGCGAGGCTGCACTGATTTCGCCCTGGGTGGCTTCCACGGCGGTTGAGGTGCTGGGTGACCCGCTGGGTGAAGGGAACTGGAGAGTTCGCGTTTACCTTTTGGAGGGCCGGTTTACGGCGCGGTTTGAGGGCGCCCTGCGGGAACGGGCGATGCGGGCTTTGCTGAGCCCGTGACCCACGCAGGAAGATCGTCCGGGTGGATCACGCAGAAGTAGGTGGCCAACATGGCCCACGGAAAGATGCCGAGCTGCATCATGGCTGCGATGCCGATGTGGAAGATGACGCCCACACTGGCCCAGATGTACTGAAGCCGATACCGATTGCTGAATGCCCTTAGTTTTCCGGGTTGTTCGGCGGAAAAACGGAAGTAAAACACCAGCAGTAGCAGCGATGAGGACCATTCCCAAGCCATGGTCACGGCCGTTCCTACCTGGGTGAAGAAGAACCACGGCTGATTTTCGATCCAGTCGAAGTTCGCGAAGGCCACGGCGGGGTCTTGGAGGATGGTGTACAGCGCGGTATGCCCACCCCAAGGCATCCATTGAATGCCGAATTTGGAGATGCCGGCTAATGTATAGATCAGCACCAGCTGGCAGACGATGAGGTGGCGTGGCCAGGCGGGAAGCAGGCGGTTGTCGCCCGCCCATTTTCCGGTGATCCACTTGGCATCTACCGACCAAACGAGGCCCGCACCTGAGCAAGCGAGGATCAGAAATACGTTGCGGATGATGGTGTCGATTCCGCGGTCTGCCGGCGATAAGATTTGTGCGTGTTGTGCAGAAAGAAGAACAAATAACAGGAAGGCGGTGCGGGTGTAGAAGCCAATGGTGATGCAGATACCCGCGGCGAGGAGCATGCCCCACAGCAACCATCCGTCTGCCAGGGCATCGGGCAAGAGGGCCCAGGCCGGCGGCGTTCTTCGACCGAGATAGCCTGACCAGCCGCCCAGGCTCGCGTCGCCGTAGAGTTGCGGCACCAGACCCAGAGTACCGACGGTGGCGTAGTCGAAGACCACGGCCAGGCCCATGGCGATGCGGATCATAGCCATCGCGTGGCCAGTCTCTTTGAGGTCCCAGATTTGAACCCACCTCTGCCACCTTCGGGAGATCATGGTGCTATCTCGTCTCGTTGGACGACGACGCGGGTTCGAGTTGTTTGTTTGGGATCTTTAGGCTCACCGGGCAGTGTGATGTGTAGCTGGATCATCTTCACGGACACTCGATTTGCGTTGGGGTGTGCTGCGAACATCTCCGCTGCGACCCAGTTGCAGAAGGCCCGAAGTGGCTTGCCTGGCTTGTGTTGCGCGGAATCGTGAAGGCCTCGCACTCTTCGATAAGCGAACACCGAGGCCATCTCGTCGTAATCGTCGTCTAGACGCCGGTACACGTGTCGCCAGCCGCCTCCTGGCTCGTGGATTTCGACCTCGAGCCGCGTGGGGAATGTGGTGGGTGCTGCGAACAGGCCCCAAGACTGGTGGACGCCCAGCCAGCGCCCCATGGGCAGCAGTGGCGCTACGGCAGCTGAACGCATCGAGTGAGCGCCCGTAGTGACGGTGTCGAGGTGCTCGACGAATTCATCTTCGGTCCAGGATAGGCCGGTGTTTGTTAGGAAACGGTGCCACATGCGCATCTCGGCACGCGCGCCCGGTGACCTGAGTTTTTGTTCCGTCACGGGCTGTATCGCTGGGATTGCGAGGATGACTTGGCTGAACAGAACGATGCCGATGAGGGCGGCTCGAATCTGCGCCTGTGGAGTGGAGTGGGTCACGGTTGGGAGTATGCCCCCCGTGGGGAGATGCTGCACTGTGCGAATCTACTCCGGCCGATAAAATGGTCGATGATTGCTTCTCGGGGAACAACGAGAACACCCAAGGGGTCATAGACCTGACTTTACAGAAAGCGGATTTCCCGTTAAACGCCGACGATGAACCGTCCTCCCCCGGAGAACCGATGAAGATGGCACTGGCACTGGCACTGGTAATGATGGCCCCCACCGCTCACGCGAGCTGCTCGTCGATCGCCGATAAGGCTGGTACAATCAATGGTGACGCTGTTGGCGGCACGTTCGCACAGCTCGCCCAGTGCGACGCCAAACTCGCTGAAGATCGGTTCCCCGATTTCATGCGCGCGTCGACAGACGTGGGGTCCTTGGTGGGGCTTTCCTTGGCCGCCATCGACACCGGCGTGTACGCGCCGGTCTGGGGCCTCCTTGAAAAGGTACCTGAAATTTCCACGCGCGACGAAGTTGCCAAGGGTGTTGGGGCTTCATGCAACGACCACGCTAAAGTGAACGACTTTCTTAAAGGTGCGTACACTCAGATGCACGATCGTCAGTTCGGCATGTGGCGAGACGCATACCGGAACTGCAAGTCGGAAGAGCTCGGCGCTTGGCTCGTCGAGGTGGTTGCACAACCGCCCGCCGTATCCTACGACGAGAAGTACAACGTAGTCACCGCAGCCCTGGTCAAGAGTCAAGGCGCTGCATCCCTCCCTGTGTTTGGCGATGCGGCCATCGCTGCTGCGGCCAACGGAGGCCCCTTCACCACGCTGCTCGTCCGAATGAACGAAGCGGTTCGCCCGGCCACATACGGCGGCGTCATCGCCCCAGAAGACCAAGCTGCCCTCCAAGAGACCCTGAGTAAGGTGGCCGCTGCTGTTGGACAAGAGCAGGCGTCCTTGGTGGCTAATCGTCTGTATCAATCCGGCTCCGAAGAGGCAGCCGTAGCGTTGCTTCCGGTCATCTATGCCGATCGCATTCAGGGCAAGGCCGACCTCCTGTATGGCGCGGCTGCGGTGGAGTCCTGTGACGGCGAGGCCGTAGTGCACTTCGCCTTGGTCATCGAGCCGTCCAGCCGTTGGTCGATTGTCGACGACGTTACCCCGGCTCTTCGGGCGTTCAAGCCTAAGCTCAAATGCGCCGCAGAGGGTGACTGGCCCGTCATGACTAGCCACGAGCCCCTGGTAGATAAAGCCGCGCTGGAAGGCTGGGTCGCCGAGGTTGAAGGACAGTGGTCTGGCAGGGACCTTGTCGTCAAGAGTCGCGAAGAAAAGGGTATTACGCTCGGGTCCTAGTTGTCCAAGGCGCATCTCTTGCTCTGATGCAAATTATGGAAGAGATGACAAAAGTGCAAAAAGTCCTAACGCCAGCGTATGGGCTAGGCGTACACTCTGTTCATGCCACATGAACAAGCCATTTCGGTCCTTATCGAAGAATCAGACCCAAGCCGCCGCGCTGCCGCCCATCTGCTGTTGGGACGTCGTGCCATGGCTCGCAAGGATCGCCTTGCCGCTCGCCGCCACTTCCAAGAGGCGACCACCTTGGAGCCCTCGAATTTCGCGGCCCGATCCGAGTTGATGCGCCTAGATGGCGTCAGTGCCCACAACACCCCGCGTACGTTCTTTCGGTGGTTGTTGCACCGTAGCGCTCAGGCGTAGCGAATCCGCAGGGTTGGGCCAACGCTTACGGTCAACTCCTTGCCTCCGTTGTGAAAGTCTCCATCGATCATGAAGTCCTGGTTTCGTGCGCTGGTGATACACATTTCCAGCGCAGGCTGGGAGTGATTACCGAATTGGTTGGGCTTCTTCCCGAAGTAGATGCGACTGAGGTCGAGGGCTAGGCGAGGAACCGAGCTTGAGATCCCCACGGCGTGTAGGTGACCGGGTTTTCCGACCACGGATGGAAAGGGCTCGAAACCTAGCCCCATCTGCGCGACGGTGCCCGCTGCGACCGCCGTCCATTCGTTGGCGGGCCAGGGGGCCCCATCGACCACCACGCTCCCCTCGAACGGTTGGGTGAGACGCGCTGCGTAACGGCCGCCCACCATGGCGCTCAGGCTCCCGCGGAACAAGATCCAGGCGCTAAGGGCTGGAGAAGCCTCGCCCTCTTCGTCCTGAACCTCTAGAAATCGGGCGATAATCGCGTTGCCGAATAGGAACCCGTACTGTTCGGTGTCGCCGCTGACCACTTTTAGCGCCGAGCACTCGATACGCTCGGCCTGGTCTCCCGCCTGAAGGAGGGCTTGGAGGGCGCGGCGAGGTGGACCCTCAATACCCAGGCTTCGGGCGGCGATGTCCATGGTCCCAGCGGGTAAAAACGCGATCTCGGGTAGGTTTTGGACACCCCACGTTCGCGCCAGCGCCGTGATCACTCGATGGGCGGTGCCGTCTCCGCCATGGATAGCTACCAGGTTGATTCCCAGCGTTTTCCACTCGGTGAGGGTTTGCTCAAGCGCCTTGAGGCCATCCGGAGCGGCCAGCTGTCCGCGACCGTCGAGAAGAGATTCCAGCACAGCCGCTGTGCTTGAGTCCTGGCGGTTTCGGCGGCTTTTCGGATTGCTGATCACGCCGATGTACACGGTTTTGACGCCCCTCGCTCCCAATGAGCTTCGCATCAGGTAACGTCTTCGGCATGAGCATGGTTGTACTGGTTACCGCGGATCGACGTACACCCACCGGCAACCACGACGGTCCCCGGGTACGGCCCAGGCGGCCCCACACGATCCTCATCGAGCCGTATAGCGATGCGGTACGCGCAGTGGGGGCAATCCCCTTGCTGCTTCCTCCCGGTGAGACGCAGGTGGCCGACGTTTTGGCTCGAGTCGACGCCGTGGTGCTGACCGGTGGCCACTTCGACATCCATCCGTCTCTGTACGGCGAGTCCGTCACTGGTCGGCTCGATCGCGTCGAGCCGGGGCGCACGTCTGCGGAGCTCACCTTGGCGCGGCTTTGTCTGGACCAGGACATTCCCCTGCTGGGCATCTGCGGAGGTATGCAGGCGATGGCGGTGGCGGCGGGCGGCACGCTCATCCAAGACCTGCCGCCGGCTGATGGGGTGCGCCTGGCCCACGAACAACTGAACGATCCTGCCGAGTTCGGTCACTCGGTGCGTGTAGAGGCGCCTGCCCAGCGATGGTTGGGGGCGTCGGTTCAAGCGAACTCTACGCATCACCAGGCGGTTGCGAATCCCGGTTCTCTGGTGGCCTGTGGCTGGGCCGAAGATGGCGTCATCGAGGTGATTGCTTCGTCCACCGCACGATTCGCAGTGGGCGTACAGTGGCATCCCGAGCTGCTGGGCCAGCTGGAGCTATACCGGGCGCTGGTGGCGGCGGTAGCGGGCTAAAACGTAACGGTGATCTTCTTCGTGGCCTTCTTACCGTCCAGCATGGAGCCCACTGTGTACGTGACCTTTTCGCCTTTCTTTCCACTGACTGTGACTTTGTGTAGCCTGATTTTTGTGGCCTTGCTGACCTTGGTGCCGTCGGTTCCGCGGACCACGGTGGAGGCAGCGGCGTTGGTTTTCCAGCCAATGGCCACCCGCCCGTCCGACAAGGCGCGCTTTCGGGTGTCGAGAATGGTGAGGCCCGCCTTTGCGGAGGCGACGCTGGGTGGCGAGCCCTTGAAGGCGAGCGCCTTCACTGGATTGACTAAGCCATTTCCGTAAACGCTGTCCCACCCCTTTTTACCGAGGTCGTCGGAGGTTTTGACCATGGCGTTCTTGATGTCGTCGGGATGGGTAACGCCGTTGGCGTACAACAGCGCCGCGACGCCAGCGGCGTGGGGCGTGGCCATCGATGTGCCCTGGAAGAAACTATAGTCCCAAGTTCCGTTCTGGATGGTTTGCTGGACGACTCCGTCTCCGAGTCCGTCGCCGTCGAGGTCGGCGGTGACGTCGCCGCCGGGGGCTACGAGGTCGATCTCACGGCCTTGGTTGGAGTAAAACGCCACGCTCTTGTCGGAGGCGACGGAGCCGACCGCGATGGGGGGCTCATAGGCGGCGGGGAAGCCAACAAAGTCGGTGAACCCATCGTTTCCGGTTGCTGCGACGACGGTGACGCCTTGTTCGTAGGCATATTGGCAGGCATCGGCGATGACCTCGCTGGGCATCGGGCCACCGAGACTGAGGTTGATGACATTGGCGCCGTGATCGACGGCCCAAACGATGCCATTGGCGACCCAGGTGTTGTTGCCGGATCCGTTGGCGTCGAGAACACGAATGGGCAGTATGGATGCCTTGGGTGCGACGCCGACCACACCGATGCCATTGTTCGCCTGCTGGGCGATAGTGCCTGCGACATGGGTGCCGTGACCATTCATGTCGTCGGGTTTGTTGTCGTCTTCGACGAAATCTTTGCCGGGTAGAAGCTTGTAGAAGCCGTCATCCCCTTCGGTGACACCGGTATCGATTACGGCAACTACGGCGCCCTGGCCCATGGTGGTTTCCCAGGCCTTGGTGATCTGAAGCTGATGCATATGCCACTGGTACTCGTAGTATGGGTCGTTGGGGGTGATGCCCGCCGAGTTCACTTCGACGACCGGTTCGACCCACTCGATATTGGGATGGGCCGTCAGCCGGCGAATCACTTCATCCTGGGGGCGTTTGGACCTGAAATGCACGGTGCGATCGAGGCCGAGGGCGTTGGACAAGGCCTTGTTCTTGGGCGGCGTGCCGTGGACCGAGGTGGCGTCGGTCATACCGAGCTTGCTGAAGGTGCTGGTCATGGAGCTGTCGGAGCTGGTGACCTTTCCCTTGAGGAACTTGGGCAGCGCTGCGCCGGGGCGAAGCTTGAGCACGTACTCGTGTTTTTTGTGTTTCTTGGACTGCGCGGTACTGTTGGGCTTCTTGGTTCGCTTGGTGGGGAGGTTGGACTCCATCACCTTGAGGTCGGCATGATTGCGGCTCTTCTTCTTGTGGCTGGTCTTTTTGTTCATACCAGAACAACCCAAAATGAGCAGCGCGCTAAGGGCTAGCGTTCCCAAAAGAAATGGTCGATTAGTCATTTTGTCCCCTTGAATTTAGCGCTCAACGCGACGCGCCTTTAAGACGACCCGAGATGACATCACCCGAGTGGGTGCCTGTATTCCGGGAATTGTATGAGTTTTAGGGAACATCGTCTGCATCCCATGTTCCCACATGGTCGTGGATTGGTACCAGGACTAGGTTTACGGTGCCACGGGTTTTACCCAAAAGAGTAGCGGGTCGGAGCAGCGTGTCGCGAATGTAGTGTCCGAACCGAACCTCGTGTCGTCGGAGGTCGACGGTCAGGGGTCGGTAGCCTGCGGCGAGCACGGTGACCGGCTGGCGGTTGAACGGCGCCCAGAGGAGCTGGACCTCTTCGGCGGGTGTGACCACGGAGCTGCCGTTGGGCAGTCTTACCTCGGCCCCGGCCGGTACCGTGTTGAGACGGAGCTTGTACGCACAACCAGGGCCCCCGAGAAGCACGAGCAGTGACATCAGCCAGGTACGGCTCACTGAAGGCTAGCGACGTCGTCGAGTTGAAGCACGATGTGATCTTCTTCGACGGCGAGGTGATGGATATGACCGAGCAGATGGGACATTTCGTCGGCACGTTCGGTCTGGGCGTCGAGTGTGAACCGGTGGCCGTTTAGGAGCGTGGAGAGATCGAGTCTACCGATGAGCAGGTGACTGGGAACCACACTGGCGATGCCTTGTTCGATTTCGACGTGTCCTTGAAATTCGATATTGTAGCAATGACCCTTGTCGGGCAGCGCCAAGCGAGCCTCAAGCTTGTGGTCGTGCACTGAAACCCACACGGGGTATTCTAAGTGTTCCGCCAAAATGAACGTGGCTTCACGACCGTTGAAGCGCAGCATGTGATCGACGGCGTCTTCTTGGTGGGCGTCGACCTGACGTTTGACCGAGATAATTTCTTGAAGGGTGAGTTCTGCCTTATCGAGTGATATGCACGCGGCGGGCTTGGCGGCATCGACCGCCCAGGCGACGCTTAGAGCTGCAAGCCCGAGTGCACCAAACAATATCCCAGTCCCGATGCGTACTCCACGTTTACGAAGTGCCTTGCGGAGAGAAGCAAGGCCTCGTTCGAGGAGTGTAGGTTCGGGTTTGGAAATTTCGGAAAACACCCGGTAAGCACCTCGCTAGAACGGGATGTCTTCGTCGGAGCCACTGTTGCTCCAGCCGCCGCCTCCGCCGCCGCCGGCGCTTCCGCCTCCGCCTCCGCCTCCGCCGCCAGTGTTTCCGCCGCCGCCCCCAGCATTTCCGCCGCCGCCGCCGCCGCCGCCAGCGTTTCCGCCACCGCCGCCGAGGAAGCGAATGTCTCGAGCGACAACCTCGGTGGACCAGCGGTCCTTACCTTCTTTGTCTTGCCATTTCTTGGTTTGGATGCGACCTTCGATGTAGACTTGACGTCCTTTTCGTAGGTATTTAGACACGGTTTCGGCCGTGCGACCGAAGCACACCACGCGGTGCCATTCGGTTTGATCGGTCCAGTTTCCTTCGCGATCTTTGGTGCGTTCGGTGGTTGCGATGCGCAAATTGGCGACCATATTGCCACTTTGTGCGGTGCGGGTTTCTGGGTCGGCGCCCAGGTTGCCCACGAGAATGACCTTGTTGACTGTCATTGGTTGTACTCCAACATTCGGGTCATTATGTAACCACGTGAGATTACTTTATTCGGAAAAATTGATGGCCGGACGATCAGGGAGCCAGAACCTGTCCGCTTTGTGCGTTTGGCAGCGTGGATTGTGGGGCGATAGGGAGGTATGAGTGGGGCGCCACACTGCCACGAGGATCCCCATGCAGGCTGTTTGTCCCATCTGTTCTCGGTCCACGGCTCAAGCAGAGCCTAAGTTCATCCCGTTCTGTGGCGAGCGCTGCAAGCTGGTCGACCTGGGGCGCTGGTTCGACGGCGACTACCGCATTGCCGGCGAATCGGTGTCGCCAGGGGCCACACGCCCCGACGACATCGACTACGAGCACTGAAGTACTTTCGCGTTGTCTGCGTATAATAGGAAGCAACACGTGTGTCTGCGGGTTGCAAACTCCTTGGAGGGGTCATGTCCATTAGCAGGAAGCAGGTCGAAAATGCGCTGTCCGTGCAATCTCCTGAGGCCCTTCAAGCCGTTCTAGAGGCCGCAGGCGTGCGGATTGGATCTGCCGAATCCTCTCGCGAGCTCGCTGAGAAGATCGCTGGCGCTCTGTGGTGGAGCTACTGCACGCCTGTTGGCTATGCCGTCGATCGCACCGGCCTCCAAGACATCGTCACCGGCGTCGCCCGTCGCCTCAAGGTCCACAACGCCTCTGATGTGGTGGGAGACGGCTGGGTTCAGCTCGACGCGCTTACCCAGGGCTTGTTGGTATCGCTGCCCGATTCACCAGGCGTCTCGTTGCAAGACCTCGAAAATCCATCGCGCGCTCGTATGGGACGACATTGGAAGCGCACAGCCGCATTGGGATTTGGCGCGTCGGGTTCGTTCGGAGCGCGTTACGGCTCGGTCGCCCTGCTCAACTTCCTTAAGGGGCCTATTGGCAAGTGGCTCCCCATGATTCCTCCGCTTGCGCCCTACGTGGGAAGTGTTCGCACGGGCGCTACCGCTGTTCGCGCCGTGACGGGGCCGTTGGGGTTGGCGTTGACCGTACTGGCTCTCAACCAATCTTTGGGAACGAACTATCGAAGGCTGGTGCCGCTTTTACTGGGTGTGGGTGCCTTAGGGCCCGCCGCGGTGCTCGACGCCGACGAGTGTTAGTCCGCCAGCGCGTTAGTTCATCGCCAGGTTGGCCGACGCCTGCTAGATTAGGGCCTCTACGATGGGGGTGGGGTGGCCGAAAATCGCGACTTAGAGCTCACTCAACCGGGTGATGAGCCAGTTGCGCCGCCCGACAGGGCGCGTAACCTCTTGGTCTATCACCACGATGGTGTCCATTTGGTCCCCATGGTGTCCGGGGTTCCGGTCGCGATGGGGCGCGGCAAGTCCTCAGATTTGGCGTATCGCGGGTCAAATATTTCTCGTCGCCATGCCCGTTTTGAGCTGCGTGATGGCCAGTTGATGGTCTGCGATCTAGGGTCTACAAATGGCACCAAAGTCAATGGCAACATCATTGAGGGCCCACATGTTCTGAGCGTGCATGACGAGGTTGCCCTGGGTTCTGTGATGGTCATTGTGACGGGCTGGTCCGCCCGCGAAAGTGCCCTATATGGTCTCGACAATCACGGTCAGTTCATGGCCCGACTGCAAGAAGAGATGGTCCGCGCGCGCACCTTTCAGCGGCCGATGGCGTTGGTTATGATTCGGGATTTGGCGCCAAATGGAGGCATGTTGCACCGCTGGGCGGGCCGGGTGCGCGATGCCGGGCGAGAGGTCGATCGCGTGGGGGTGTACGAGCCTACTCAGATGGGCGTGGTGTTGGCCGAGGCCGACCGCGCGCACGCCTTGCGCTTTGTTAGCCACTTGATGAAGACGGCCCCCGAGAACGAGCCCCAGTTGGTGTTTGGTGTGGCGCTCTATCCGGAGTCCGGCCGCTCCCCCGACCAGCTTGTGGCCAGCGCCCGAGACGCCGTGCTCCGCGCCAACGCCGACACTCGCATCGGTCAGGCTGGCGAAAGCCAGGGTGTATCCGTGTTCGAGGGTTCCTCTGAGGAGGTCGGATACGAGGACGGTGTGGTGGTGCGCGCGCCCAGTATGTTGAAGCTGTATCGCCGGCTCGAGCAGGTCGCGCCGGCTCCCATCCCCGTGCTGATTCTCGGCGAGACGGGTACGGGTAAAGAGATCGTTGCTCGTGCACTCCATGCCCGTAGTGGCCGACACGATAAGGCTATGCACAGCATCAACTGTGGCGCCGTTCCACCCAACCTGCTCGAGGGGTTGCTCTTTGGGCACCAGAAGGGGGCGTTTACTGGCGCGGACCGCACCCATAAGGGGCTCTTCGAGAGCGCCAACGGCGGCACAATTCTGCTCGACGAGATTGGCGAAATGCCACTTTCCGCACAGGTATCACTGCTCAGGGTCCTGGACCATGGCGTGGTCCAACGGCTCGGATCCACCAAAGAGATTCCCCTCGATGTGCGGATTGTGGCCGCTACCAATCGGGATCTCGAGAGCATGGTGGCGGCATCTACCTTCCGCCTCGACTTGATGCACAGGATCAACCTGATCACACTACAGATTCCACCCCTGCGCGAGCGATTGAGCGAGCTCCTGCCGCTGTGTCATGAGTTCATTCGCGATGCCAACGAGCGCTACGATCGCAACGTGTTGGGGATCAAGCCGCAGGTAGAGTCGTTACTGCTCAAATACCATTGGCCCGGCAACATTCGCGAGTTGCGTAACGTGATGGAGCGCGCGGTTCTCATCGCGCTCGAACGCCGAATCACTGCCGAAGACCTCCCCGATAAGCTCCGAGAGCTCGCCGGCGCAAATGCGGCTCCGCCCGCCTATGTGCCGGAGGCCTACGATGGTCCAGCGAGCACCTCAGCGCCCGAGCCTCGCCGGGGCCCAGCTGTGCACCAAGTGCCCGAGCCGACCGAACCTCTGCGATTCAAGATGTCCATTCGCGCTTGTTCGGCGGCGCTCATTCAGCAGGCGTTGGTAGCGTCTGACGATAACCATGGGCGGGCGGCAGAAATACTGGGAATGCCACGTCGAACGCTGTCCCATAAGGCGGATGTGTACGGCCTTGCTCCCGGGGTCGACGCCTCCGATCTTGCTACGCTTGAGCGGTTGTCTAGGCCCGATGAAGACGGTTTGGACTTCGCGGAACGCATCGGCCGAATCGAGGCTCGGCTGCTGTCGGAGGCCCTAAATCGCACGTCGGGCGACGTCGGACGCGCGGCGCGAATGCTTGGCATCGATCGTCGAACGGCCAGCAACAAAATCGACCGGTATGGCCTGACTTGAGTTCGACGGCCTATGAGCCGAACATCTCCACTTGCGCACCGCAGAGCGACTAGCCGAATCCCTCGGCGAGACGAAGGGCCTACCGCTGAAGGTTGGCCAGATGCTGAGCTACCTCGACGGCGCGCTTCCACGAGCGCATCGACTGGGTCTTTGGTTCGTTCGCCCCTGTTCCGGTGGCGGCGGCTATCATCGGGCAGGCGTGGGTTCTATCGCGATGGAGTGGGGAAGCGGTTAGGGTAAGGGTCTAGACCTTGGAGCTCCGATGAAATGGTTTCTCGCGGCCGTGCTTGTTGGCTGCAGCGCGGTAGAAGACGAGTCGTCGGCAACGACCTCTCCTCCCGAAAACACCGCCACCACAATCGACACCGAGACCACACAAACCACCACCACCACGACCAGCACGTTCGCGGTCACCGGTACGTTTATGTGTAGTCAGACGGTGCCGGGGTCGGAACTTCACGGTAGCTATCCGCCTACAGAGTTGCCCGTTGCGACCTTCGACGCCACCTCTCACGAGGGGCTGGCCCGCACGTCGGCCGATCTCGTCGGCCATCCCACCGTGATCTGGTTCTATCCAAAAGCCGGGACCGCTGGTTGAACGCTCGAAGGTTGCGGGTACCGCGACCGATACGACGACTTTCAGGCCCTGGGCGTCGACATTGTTGGCGTGAGCTTCGATACACCTGCCGAAAACCTGGTCTTTCACGACGAACATGAGATGCAGTACGAGCTGTGGGCGGACGTGGACAAGCAGCTCGCGTTGTACTACGAGGCCGCTTCGACCTCTGATCAGATCTTCGCAAGCCGGGTGACCGTGGTCCTGGATGAGCAAGGCCGTCTTTGCTTGGTGTATCCAACGGTTCTCGCGGGCACTCATCCGCAAGCCGTGCTCGAAGACCTCACGCTGCTGCTCGCCGAGTAGCGCGCCAGGTCTATGGCACTACTCGCAGATTTGAATCGCGAGATTACAGGTTTGGCCGAACGGAACGCAGTCTGCGTCGCTGGTGCAGGGCACAAAACCGTCGACGGAGACGCTTGGATCAGTGGGGGTCGCGATGGTAAAGTCGACGCAACCACCATCCACTTCCATGGAATCGACCGTGCGGCGGGTGACTGTGGCGTTGGGGAAGCCGGTGACGCCGGCCTCGATGAGCATGGTGACCAGGCTAGAGGGCAGGGCCGCCTCGCCGTTATCATCGAACTCGCAGAACAACTGGATGGGCGTATTGCCGTGCTGGTCAATGTTCAGACGAACGTGGATCTTGGAGCGAGGATTGACACCAACCGGGGCCTCCCAGGTAAACGGCATATCTAGGCCATCGAGCAGGACCCATTCGTCGTCGAGGAGGACAATGGGCTCGACGCCTACGCCGTGGAGTTGAACGGGGTCGAACACGCCGCCAGATGTGTTCAGCTCGATCAGGTCGCCAGGGGCGAAAGCAGGGTGCGGAACCTGCGTGTCGAAGTAATTGTTACCGGGCTGAACCGGAAACATGACCACGTCGGCCGCAAGGCCGCCCACGGTAACTACGCCCAAATCCTGGTTCAGAGGGAAGGGTAGGCAGCTGCCGTCGAAATCACAGGTTTCGTCTGGCTGACAAGAGGGGTTGCAGAAGGGATTGTTCCGGCGGAGCAGTGTGCACTCGGCCGTGCTTCCCATCTCTTCGAGGACCGTGATGGGCACGACACCGTTGGCGATGGAGCCGTCGACGATGCTGTACAGGTCGTAGATGCTGACCAAGAAGCTGCCCCACTTGACGTCTAGGTCGCACTCACCGGCGAGGGGTACCGTTTCCGGATCGCCGGTGGGCGTGGGAACCGTGACATCGGTGGTGGTGGTCGTCGTCGTCGTACCAGTGGTGGTGCCGGTTGTGGTGCCCGACGTGGAGGAGTCTTGCGTGTTGGGGTCGTCTTTGTCGCCTCCACAGGCAATGAGGGCGGTGAGGGCGAACAGAAGTGGGATACGATTCATGGTTCTCTCTAGAAGACTATGGAAGCACAACGTGCTTTCTGCCCGGGACACCTAGCTCAAGACCGAAGATTCGGCCGTCTTGGCGGTCGGAAACATAAAGGGTTTGGTCGTCCCAACCGCCGATGCCATTGCCCCAGCGGAGGTTTGGAATCCAAAAGCTGGGTAGGTTGGCTACCAGGGCGACGTCGAGACCGTCGGGGCTCATGCGCCGGACCTTCCCAACGATGAACTCAGTCCAGTAGATGTTGCCACAGATGTCGACGTTGATACCGTCGTATCCTTGGTCGTTTCCGGGGGACTGGAAGATGATGCGGGGTTCGTCCCAGGTGCCGTCGGGCAGTTGGTCGATGGCGTAGATAATGCCACCACCGAAGCTGCCCACGTAGAGGTGCAGGCCGTCCGGCGACAAAATGACGCCGTTGGGGTCCTCTAGGTCAGTGGCGATGACTTCGTTGTCGTCGGTGTTGTAGGCGTTAAACCGAATGAGCCTGCCGGTGTTTTGGTCGGCCACGTACACGTTGTCGAACTCGTCGACCTCGACGCCGTTGGGATAGTTTAAGCCGCTCATCACCACCACCGCGTTGTTGGTAGCGGCGTCGACCAGCTTTATGCTGCCTTGGTTGGACATGGCGACCACAAAGTCGCCGGTGCTTAGCGTACGGGTGCCCGAGGTTTCGGCGTTGAAGCCCGACGCCTTGATGTCGATGTCGCCGGATTGGTTCTTGCCGACAAGCGCGCCATCGTAGACCGCCACAGCGTATCCGTCGCCGTCGAAGTCAAAGTCCTCGGCTTTGCTGTAATCCTGGTGCACGTGGTACGTGGCAGGCAGCGCCGGTATGGCCGTGCAGTCGTACTCGGACGCGGTTGTTGTGGTCGTCGTTGTGGTCGTCGTAGATGTGGTGGTCGACGTGACGTACGTGGGGAGCGTTCCTGTGGGCTTGGGTTCGATGTTTACAGCCTCGACCGGCTGACAACCGGCGGCGATGATGGTCATCAGGACTGGGAACACGATGCGCAAGGTGGACTCCGGAGTAGGGGTAGGAGATAACATGCCCTGCCCAGTGGCCGATCGACCAATGTTTGCGCGCGATTCACCGATCCTTTTCACATGGTTGACGCTTCGCGGAGCAAGATTGCTGCCTTTTCGCCGATACAGATGGTTGGCGCGTTGGTGTTGCCACCGACGATTTCTGGCATGATCGACGCGTCGGCCACGCGAAGCCCCTTCAGCCCTCGCAGTCGAAGCTGTGGGTCGACCACCGCCATGTCATCCACGCCCATTTTACAGCTTCCAACCGGATGAAAAACGGTTTTTCCAGCCAGTCGGATGTGGGCGCGCATGGCCGCCTCACCTTGGACGGAATCCCCCGGAAATGCCTCTCGAATCATGTATTGCGAGAGCGGTGGGGTTTGGGCAATCTGCCGTGCCCAGTCCAGTCCCTTGAGGAGCACTTGGATGTCTTCGTCTTCTTGGAGGTAGCCCGGGTCGATGAGGGGGGCTTCGGTGGGGTCGGCGGAGCAAAGACGGACCGAACCGCGGCTCTTCGGGTACAGCAGGATGGGCATTACGGTAAATGAATGTGCCTTGTCTATGGGCGCATTCTCGGGGTCGTCGTCGTTGGGCTCGGGATAGGCCCAGGGGATGGTCAGGAACTGGAGGTCGGCCCGGGGCTGGCTGGGGTCGGTCTTCACGAATCCTCCACTCTCTAGGAAGGTCTTGCCGAACCAGCCGGTGTTGGTCACGTAGTCGCGGAACATACCCCATAGAAAGTGCGGCGCGGTGCTGGTGTGGCCGGTGTGGGCGGTGGCGTGGAAGCGAATGGGGACAAACAGGTGGTCCTGTAGGTTCTGGCCTACGCCGGGCAGGTCGAGGACCACGTCGATGTTGTGCTCCTTGAGGTGCTCGGCGGGCCCGATGCCGCTGAGCAGCAGGATTTGGGGGCTGCCGACGGCGCCAGCACAGAGCACGACCTCTTTTGAGGCGCGAACTTCGTGTACCTGGTCGCCCTGCTGATAGCGGACGCCGACGACGACGCCGTCTTCGACGAGGAGTTTGTGTACGAGGGCGGACATCTCGAGGGTGAGATTCGGCCGCTTCAGGGCGGGGCGGAGGAAGGCCACGCCGACGCTGCTTCGCCGACGGTTGGCGCAGGTCTGCTGGTAGATGCCGAGGCCTTCGTTGTCGCCCGCGTTGAAGTCGGAGACTTGGGCGGCACCGGTGACGGCGGCGGCGGCTTCGACCCAGGCTTGACTGACCGGGCTGCAGTCCTGCTGGCGGGTGACTTGGAGTGGGCCGTCCGAGCCGTGGAAGTCGCTGGTACCCTCTTCGTGGCCTTCGCTGTACTTAAAAAGCGGGAGCAGTTCGTTCCACGACCAGCCGTCGCAGCCGAGGTCATTCGCCCATCGATCGTAGTTGTCGCGGTGTCCTCGGCCGTAGAGCATACCGTTGACGGGGCTGCATCCCCCAACGATCTTACCGCGGGTAAAAGGCATCTCGCGGTTGTCCATGGCGGGGAGGGGTACGGTCTTGTAGCCCCAGTCCGCAGACTTTTTCAGCTGGGGAATCTGGTACACCAGCCCCAGGGCGCCGGGCCGTCGGTAGAAATACTTTTCGTCGGTGCCCCCGGCCTCGAGGACCAGCACTTTAACGGCAGGATCTTCGGTGAGCCGAGTGGCGATGACGCCGCCTGCGGAGCCCGAACCAATCACGATGTAGTCCCATTCAGCCATGTCTTATCCGCGGTAGGAGGCGAGTCGATCAGTGACGGTGGCGCACTCAGCGGCCATGGATTCCACCACGTCCCGACAGGTGCGTACTTTATTCATGCGGCCGACGATTTGGCCCACGGGAGTGCCCATCAACGGCACATTGCCGTGCACAATAATTCGCTCGACGGCCTCAGCTTGGACCATCCACTGGAGAGGGATGGGCAACGTACCGGGACAGTTGGGGTCTTTGTCCCAGGCCTTGGTCCATTCGGTGACCAGCATTCGCGCGGGTTTCCCCGATACACAGCGGCTGCGAACCGTGTCCTTGGACTGAGCAGCGAGCAGCTTGTCGACGACGGTGGCGTGGTGGTAGGCGCGGTGCTCCTCGGTGGTCAGCCAGATGGACCCGGTCCAGGCGCCTTGGGCCCCGAGGGCCAGGGCGGCGGCCATCTGTCGGCCCGAGCCGATGCCGCCGGCCATAAGTACAGGCGTGTCGCCCACTGCGTCGACGATCTCGGGGCACAGGATCATACCGGCGATCTCTCCGGTGTGTCCGCCCGCTTCCCAGCCTTGGGCGATGATAATATCGACGCCAGCGGCCTTGTGGGCCAGCGCTTGCTTGGTCTTGCCACACAGCGCCGCCATGCGCACGCCGGCTTTGTGTGCCTGCTCGATGGCCTCGGGTGGTGGCGTACCAAGCGCGTTTGCGATCAACGCCACCGGGTGATTCAGCGCCACCTCGAGATGTGCCATACCGCGTTCGACCGACCAGCCCAAAAGGTCATCGCCAACCCGCTCGTAGTCGTCGGGTAGCTCGCCCACACCATACTTTTCGAGGAGGTGGGCCACGTACTCATGGTGAGCCGGAGAGATCATCGCCCTGAGCTTTTCGGGGTCTGGCATCTCGCCTTTTCCGGCGTACGACATGGGCATGACGGTGTCTACGCCGTACGGTCGACCGTCGATGTGCGCGTCGATCCATTTCAGGTCTTCTTCGAGGGCTTCTGGCGTGTGGGCGATGGCTCCGAGGACGCCACAACCACCGGCCCGGCTGACCTCGACCACCACCTCTTTACTTCGGGCAAAAGCAAATAGTGGCGTCTTTAGCCCCATCTCTTTGGCGAGTTTCGTTTGCATTATCGCGCTCCATATACGGGACTTGGGGGTGTGCTCTCGTCGAGGAGCCGTCGGACGGTGTCGCCGATCTCTTCGGGTCTCCAGCGACGTCCTGCGTCGGCCTCGGGGCCCCTTCGCCACCCCTCTGCTACGCTAATCTGTCCACCTTGAACCTCGAAGATGCGTCCGGTGGTCGCCTCGGAGTCGTTGCTGCCCAGCCAGACCACTAGCGGGGAGACGTTGGCGGGATCCATGGCGTCGAAGCCGGAGTCTGGCTTGGCCATCATCTCGGAGAAGGCGGCCTCGGTCATTCGGGTTCGAGCGGCGGGTGCGATGGCGTTTGCGGTGACGCCGTACCGCCCGAGCTCGGCAGCTTGAACTAGGGTGAGCGAGGCAATCCCACCCTTTGCCGTGCTGTATGCGGCTTGCCCTACGCTACCCAGCAGACCGGCGCCGGAGCTGGTGTTGATGATTCGGGCTTGCCGTTGTCGGCCGGCCTTGGACTCCGCTCTCCAGTATGCACAAGCGGCGCTCCCCAGCAGGAAGTGGCCTCTTAAGTGGACCTTCATCACTGCGTCCCACTCATCGAGGGTAGCGCTGACGAACATCCGGTCGCGAAGGATGCCGGCGTTGTTGACGATGACGTCCAGGCCACCAAAGTGTTCGATGGCCGTCTTTACCAGTCCAAATGCGCCTTCTTCGGAAGAAATGTCTCCAAAGTGGGCCACGGCCTGGCCTCCAGCGGCGAGAATCTCAGCGACCACGTTGGCAGCGGGTTGAACACTCGCACCCTCGCCACGGCCAGAGGTTCCGATGTCGTTGACCACCACCTTGGCGCCCTCTGCCGCGAAAGCGAGGGCGTGGGCGCGACCAATGCCTCGTCCTGCGCCGGTGATGACCACCACGCGGTCGGTACACAGACTCATGAATTCTCCTGTTGAACGCGGAGGAAGGCCGGCCATTCACCGCCGCCATCCAACACGATGTTACTTCCGGTGAGGTACGAGGCGCCCGGCGAACAGGCGAAGAGCACGGCGTGGGCAACGTCTTGAGGGGTGCCGAAGCGGCCCATGGGTACGGTTGCCGCAACCGCATCGGGGTTGGGGTAGTGGCCCAGACTGTTCTCGGTGGCGATGAGGCCGGGGGTGATGGCCACCACGCGAACCTTGGGCGCCCACTCCACACCGAGGGTCTTGGTGAGGTTGATTAGGCCGGCTTTTGCAGCGCCGTAGGCGGCGGTTCCCGGGGATGCTCTGAGGCCACTCACGCTACAGATGTTGACGATGACGCCGCCCTTGGCCTGCATCTCTCGGTTGACGCGCTGGGCGAGGACGAAGGGTGCGGTGAGGTTGAGGCGAAAGATAGCCTCGGTGAAGCGGGGTGAGGCGGTGGCGCTGTCTACCGATGGTGAGCCGCCGGCGTTGTTGACGAGGACGTCGATGCCGCCGTGCTCGGAGACGATGTCGGTGATGATCTGGTCGACATTGGCTGGGTCGCGGACGTCTCCGGCTGCGAAGGCGTAGCGGTCGTGGGCCGGAGGTCGGCGTCCCCCGACGATGACGGTGTCGCCCTGTGCTGCGAAGGCCACGGCAATACTCTGTCCGATTCCCCGCGTACCTCCAGTGATGAAGACGATGCGACTCATGGGCACACGAAGGTCATCCAAGAGAACACGGCCACGTCCCCCTCTTGGTCAGTGGCGGTGAGGGCGACGTCGATTCGGGTCTCGCCCTCGTGGTCATACGTGCGCTCGACGGTGCCGGAAAAGGTGAGGGTAGTCCCCGGAAAACATGGCTTCTTCCAACGGATACGTGTGCGTCGGACGTTCTCTGGCCCCAGGGCGTCGGTAGCCCAGGCGTTGAGTGCGCCGGCGGTGAACATGCCGACCGCGAGGGGAGCGGGGAAGCCCGCGTTGACCGCGAAGGTCTCGTCGTGGTGGACGGGATTCATGTCGCCGGACGCGCCTTGGTAGCGGACGAAGTCGGTTCGACTGAGGGGCCCGAGGCTACCAGAGGCGGGGAGCTGTGCGCTCATTGTCGCTCCACACCGGTCAGGATGGCTTCCGCGCGTAAATGACCGGTCTCGGGATCGCGAAAGGCGGTGGTCATCTTGACAAAAGTAAGTGTGCCACCAGACCTTCGCTCCTTGTCGTAGAGCTCGGTGATGGTGGACGAGGCGATGAGCCGGTCGCCAGCTTTGGGCGGCGGGCCGTGGAAGATGTACTCCTGTTCGGCGTGCATGCCGCGCTCCTCGGACATCTTGATTAGATCCCATGGATTGCTGCCTGGGACACGCTTCTCCCAGAAAAACATCGTGGTGAGAAATGTTGCTGGAATCACTACTTCTCGGCCGTTGAAGTGGTGGGGATGTGTGGCGTGGACCGCCCGGGCAAACTCATCGATTTTGCCACGCTCAATGTCTATTTCGAAGGACTCGCCCTCGGCCCCCAGTGCCTTTCGCGCCACCATTTGCACTTCCCCGCTGTGATCTGATCGGAAAACTGGAACATGTTCCATTTTCTCTGAGCTGCAGTAGAACACGTTTCAATTTGTCACGCCAGAGCGTGCTCCGTGGACAGTGGTCTGTGGCATGCGATACGTTGTTCTGTGTAGACGGTTTGGGGGGTCTGAGTGTTAACGATGGGTAGAGGCTGTATGTTCTTCGCGGGTTTGGCCCTTGTGGGTTGTCATTCGAACGGCGATGGGACCGTACTAGATCCGAATTTTACGAAGGGAACCGTGTACACGGCGCCGACAGGTACGGGTACAGGTACGGGAACGGCTACGGGTAGCGCCACCACTACCACAACGGCCACGAGTACCATTTGCGAGGTACCTCCTGTTCTTCCGCAAAGCTACGCCACGATTTGGGGGCTCCCCACCAGCGAGGAGTTCACCTTCGACATCGACGGGCATATCCTGAATTTGAACGACTCCGAAGATGTGCTGTACCAGTCCGATATATCTGGAAACACGACGATTCTCACTCCGTACAGCTCGTCTGAAGTTGGCGCCATTCGGTTCCTCTTGGACGGCGACTTGGTGGTGGCCGACGAAGGCAATGGCGCGTTGATGCGGCTGGGGCTCGACGGCTCGTCATCGGTGCTGCTGGGCAGCATTCCCGAACCGAACAGCATTGGTATACATCCCGAGGGGTGGATAT
>JAACDH010000179.1 GCA_009936995.1 Rhodobacterales bacterium | reverse complement strand
TGCCATCTTTGGGCTCGAGCATTGGTTCGGCCGAGCGCTGGTCGAAGGGCGCGCGGTCGTATGCGGCGCGAACGGGGTTGCCCTGCGGGATTAGGCTTTTGGAGAACTCGTATTTGGGCTCGATATGACGGGCCGCGGCAAATGCACGTTCGGCGATGGGGTCGCGACCGCCCAAGGCGCGAATCCCGTAAATCCGGTGGTATTGCGCCGCGACGCGAGGCGGGATTGGCTCGTTCATGCACGGAATTAGGCCATCAATGCCAGCGACTAGCGCCTTAAAAGCGCGCACGTCGAGGGCGGATAAGGCGGACTCTGCTTCCGCGAGAAGTTCTTCCATTTCCTGCGGTTTAACTTCGTTTTCACACGCGGCCATGGCGGGCTGGGCGAACCTGAGCGCTACGGTTGAGACGAACAGCAGGAAGCGAGGGTGGCGCGCGGAGACGCCCGAGCGGTAGAAGGAGTGTGTCGGCACGCTCCGATTGTAACCTCTACCCCAGTGCGTGATGAACCGGAAAACCAACACCTCACATCCACCCACAAGTCTAATGGACGGCCGGTACGAATTCCAGGGTCTGCTGGGAACGGGAGGGATGGCCTCGGTGTATCAGGCGTACGACCACCAGGCCGGCCAGTCGATTGCACTCAAGCTGTTGTTGCCGGAAGAGGCTCGATCCGAGCGCACCCGACTACGATTTCTACGCGAAGCCCGAACCATGGCGCAGCTTGACCACCCGTGCATCGTCCGAGTCAACGACGTGGGCGTCGATGGCGACCGGTACTTTTTTACCATGGAATTGTGTCGGGAAAATCTGGCCCACCACCTGCGTGCGAGTGGCCCCCAACACCCATCAACGGCACTTCGGTACATGTTGGACGTGCTCTCGGGGTTGTATCAAGCCCACACCGCGGGCGTTGTCCATCGCGATGTTAAGCCGCACAACATGTTGTTTGGCCAAGATGGCCGCATCAAGCTCACCGACTTTGGTATCGCGCGAGTAATCGACAGCAGTGGCGGCATCCGAATTACTGGAACCGGAGATACACTCGGAACCCTCGCGTACATGGCGCCCGAGCAGCGAATGAATCCCCGCCGCGCTGGTCCGCCCGCCGACCTCTTCGGCGTCGGGGCCACCCTGTACGTGTTGGTCACTGGACGCCGTCCTCTCGATCTCGGCATGGCGGGCATCGACCCACTCATCATGGAGCAGGTGCCATCACAGTTGCGCTCGCTCATTCGGGTCTCGACCGCCCACCGGCCCGAAGACCGCTACCCAGACGCCCGCTCCATGGCCGCCGATTTTGTACGGGTCTGGGAAGAACTGTCTCCCGATCTGGAGGCGGCCACGACGCTCGAACAGTTCGATGCCGATGCCGACGGAACCATCATTCGGCTGGAGGAGGGTAGCCTATCAAGCGCCGATAATACTGGCGAGAGCGGATAAACAGGCGTCTATCTCACCCTTCTTCGAGGTGGGGCCAAGGCTAAAGCGCACGATGCCCTCGGGGTGGCGGTGGCCCATCGCCAGCAGCACGGGGCTGGGCTCCACGCTGCCCGATGCACACGCTGCCCCAGCAGATGCGGCAATGCCTCGAAGGTCGAGGGCTTGGACAATCGACTCGCCTGGCCAGTCGGCGAAGGTCACCGATACCGTATTCGCGAGCACCTGCGTTCGATCGGGATCGACGACGAGGGTTCCTCCGAGAGCACGCAGGCCGGCTCGTAGCTGTCTTGCGATCGCGTCCCAGTGGGCTCGCCGATCGTGCAGACTCCGTTGCGCGATGGCGCAGGCTGCTCCAAAACCCACAGCTCCTGCTGTATGAACGGTCCCCGCTCTGCGTCCCCGCTGCTGAACGCCACCACCCATCAGCGACGGAAAGCCCTCGCCGTTGTTCAGAACCAGGGCGCCCATGCCTCCTGGACCGCCTAACTTATGAGAAGACAAGCTCACGCCGTCTAGGTGGCCCAGCTGGAGCGATATCCGTCCAGCGGCTTGGGTCGCGTCGGTGTGGCGCCAACGAGCCCCTAACGCGGTGTGAAGGGCTTCTAGGGGCTGAATAGTGCCCGTCTCGTGATTGGCGGCCATCACGCTTACAAGGTCGACGACGGGCAACCCCTCAAGGCGAACGCGCCCCTCTGGATCCACCGGCAGCACGGTGAGGTGTGCGCCAGCTCGGGCCCGGTCTTTTGCGGCGGCGAGCACACATGGGTGCTCGACCGCTGAGACGGCTAGTGACTGAACATCGGGACAGCGCCGAATGAACAAATGGTTGGCTTCGGCCGCACCTGACGTGAACACCACGCCTTCGGGAACTCCCCCGATCAGCGAGGCCACCTGGGTGCGTGCGCGATCGACTGCCATAGCGGCCCGCTGACCGAAACCGTGGACCGACGCCGGATTCGCGGGCACCCCTAGCCAGGGTTCCATGGCCTCGAGAACCTCTGGCAGTAGTGGCGATGTGGCGTTGTGGTCGAGGTAGATGTTCACGGTTTGGCCTCGGCGAGCCCTTGTAGATCGCGGATGGTGGTCGGCCCAATGCCCTTGACTCGCTGGAGGGACCCAAGATCTTTGTAGGGTCCGTTTTAGTCGCGGTCCACCACAATCCGCGCTGCGGTCACGGCGCCAATATGGGGCAGTCGTTCGAGGGTGGTGGCGTCAGCGTGATTGAGATCAATGAGTCTTGGCGGGGGCTTTGGACCAAGGTTGCCCAACGTAATGAAGGGTCTGAGTACCGCGATGGCCGACGGGCCCACACCTCGAACCCGATACAGGTCTTCGAGATCGTAAAATAGGCCGTCTCGATCGCGTTCTTGGACAATCGCCAGTGCCGTCTGTGGACCAATACCGGGGATGGCTGCGAGCGCGTGAGCGCCTGCTTCATTGATATTCACTGGGAGCCCCACCAGTAACGGATTGGAGGGCGGTAATACGCGGGCATGGCCGTGTTCGACGTGTACACGGTGGCCCTCGGGCACCGGCGCGTCCGCAACACCCTCGACGGAGCCGCCCGCTGCGAGCAAGGCCTCGTGCACCGTGGAATCTACAACGGCCCAGATACCTGGGTGCAAAACGTCGCCGCTGACCTCGACCACCGTGCCTAGGGGAAGATCGGGCTCCAGGAAGGGGCGAGCCATGGCCATGCCGACCGCGACCACCATCATCGCCGCCAACCCCCTGGTGGACGGGCCAACGGCGGCGCGGCTGCGCCGGAAGGACGGTCGGTCATCCGCCAAGGGACTTGCTCAGCGCTTCATGGCGCGGTCCGGTGGCGCGCACAGCGAGCGCCCTGCCCTGGGCGCTGTGTTCCAGCGTGATCTCGAGCCGATCCGTTGGAAGTACGTCGGGAAAGCGCTCGGCCCACTCTATGACAACCACGCCATCTGCGTCGAGCACGTCGTATAGGCCAAGCTGTTCGAGCTCCTCTTCCTCGTTGATGCGGTAGAGATCAGCGTGCCACAGCGGCAGACGCCCGCCTTCGTGGGTGTGCACGACCACAAAAGTAGGGCTGGCCATGTGGGTGCACACCTTTAGACCGGCACCAACGCCCCGCGCAAATACCGTCTTCCCAGCGCCTAAGTCGCCGATTAGCGAAACGGCCGTACCCGGGAATGCGAGCGCCCCCAGGCGTTCGCCAAGTGCAAACGTTTCTTCGGCCGTGTTGGTGAAATGATGCCACATCACTGCTTTTTGGCCTGTCTATGGCAAAACGTCAAGGGGTGGCGCGATCTCGGCGGCAATGTGGCTAGCAGTCCAGCCTTCAGGCGACGGCTGTGCCGGGGCCGAATCGGAAGATGTGGCCGAAAGCGACACGACCGAAACC
>JAACDH010000017.1 GCA_009936995.1 Rhodobacterales bacterium | reverse complement strand
CTGGACCGGGAGGTGCCAGATGCTTCTTATCCTCTTCCGTCGCGATTGTCTTCACTTTGGTGGCGCTGCACTTCGAGCACTGCCTCCACGCCGCCCTTCCACCCATCGAATCTGCACTCGGAACTCCAATGATTCCCATTCTCGTCGCTAGCGCTGCCACAGGCGTCATGCTCGCCGCTTGGCTGCACTACTTGTGGCTGATTCCCCAGGAAAGGGTACCTGAAAAGCCCACGATGCACTCTGCTGTCATGGCAGCGGCGGTGGTGCTGGGGCTGGCTGGCCCGGTGCTGAGTGTGCTGCTCAAGAGCGATTGGGCGTTGTTCGAGGCGCCCCTAGAGCTAACGGCGATCTCGGGCGCCGGTTTCTTCTTCTACCTGATGTCCCAAGCGCCCATGCCCGATGGTCACCGCACCTTCAACGTGGGTGATGTGTTGTCCGAGTTCTCGGCGCCAAACCAAGAGGGTGCCACGGTCAACCTGGCAGACTTCCGCGGTGACCGTGTGCTGATCAAGTTCTTCCGGGGACATTGGTGACCCTACTGTAGCGCCGAGTTGCGGCGCTTCAACGACATGGCACCGGTGTTTGCGGAGTGGAAGGTCAAAGTAGTGGCCCTGTCCAACGACACCGTCGATCGCGCGAAATTCCAGCATGGCCGCGATGGACTGGCGTTCCCTTTGTTGGCCGACCCGAAGGTTGAGGTCATCGGAAAGATGGGCCTTCGTCACGAAAAAGGGCTTGGATTCCACACGTTCTATCTGTTTGGCCTGCCCATGGGCTACCCCAACGGATTTCGCACCATGGCCATCCCCACCTCGGTGCTCATCGACGAACAGGGTGTGGTTCGGTGGATTGACCAGGCCGAGGACTACCGGGTGCGCGGCGACGAGAAGCGCGTGCTGGACGGCCTCAGGAAGGCGTTTGGGTCTGCCGACGCCTAGGCCAATTCGAGTTTCTTCTAGAAAACTCCGAACGCTGAGGCACGACGCTGCGTAAACAGGACATGATTGCACCCGTGTCCCCTCGAACTGACCCAACGGCGCTCGTTCAGCGCGCCCAAGCTGGCGACCGTGAAGCCCTCGAGGCTTTGGCGCGTCAGTGTTGGCCGAGGGTGCGAACCTGGGCGCTGGTGGAATTGGGCGACCCGGTGCTCGCCGAGGATGCGGCGCAAGAGGCGCTGATTTCTCTGGTTCGGTTTCTGCACAAGTACGACAGCAATCGGCCCTTCGCGCCGTGGTTGCGCACGCTGGTTCGGAACCAATGCCGTTCTGTGGGGCGAAAGCGACAGCGGCTACCCGACCAAAGCCTGGATGAATCAAGGGTATCCGTGGGCGAGGATATCGACCGGCTCCTCGACCTCGACGGCGCTGCCCGCGAGGCCCTCGAAGCATTCTGTGTGCTCAAGCCGCGCCAACGACAGGTCATCGAATTGGTTGATCGGCAGGATTACGCGCCGGCCGAGGTTGCAGAGGCCCTTGATATCCCACAGGGAACCGTACGATCGCTGCTGCATGGTGCTCGAAAGGCACTGCGTCTTCACCTGCTGCAACACATACCCGAACTGGCCCGGCTCGTGAAGGAGGCGCCATGAACTGCGAATCGGTTCGCGAAGCCCTGGTGACGGGTGCGCCGCTGTCCAAACCGGACCACTTGGACCAATGTGAGGGGTGTCGGGAGCTCGCCGCCCGCTTAGATGCGGGTTGGGGTGACCTGAATCGGGGCCTGGGTGCGTGGGCAGATGGTGGCGACTTCGATGCGGCTTTTGCGCGGGCCCTGAAAGAGGCGCCTGCGAACAATGGCTGGCATCTGGAACGCGGATTTCACGTCCTCCTCCTCGCCGCGATGGTGTTGTTTGCGCTCGTTCTCGCGGTGGGCTCACCCTGGCAGAACCGCCAGGCCGAGGCGCCTCAGGTGGACTGGACGGATGTCGAAGTCCACCTCGATGAGGTGAGCGCTGTGCCATGGAACGCATTGAGCGATGTGGATTGGGGGGACGTTGCCGATGACATGCTCGCAGATGCCGACCTCCTGGAAGCCGAAGGCGCGGTGGATGACGAAGCGTTGCGAGAGTTGCTGTTCTTGGTGTGGGCCCAGACGGGTCGAGCCGCGGAGAACGCCAACAATCCGCGGCAACCGTACTACGCGAGCGTCGATGGGCGCACGGTCAACTACTACTGGTACGCGGCGGCCTCGCTGGCCTATATCGATCCGTCGCTGATGGGGATGCTGACCGACGCCGACCAAAAGTCGAGCATTAATTTCTACTTTGATGGTTTTTTGGAAGAAGATAGGAAACCACTGTTTCAACCAGATGAATAGGAGTCGCTATGTCCGCAATTCTCGTACTTTTCTCGCTCTTGGGCGGCGTCGCGCTCGCTGAACAACCTGCAGTCGAAGTGGTTTCGCCCGTGTCGGCCACCGTCGATGAAAAGGCGATTGATTCGGAAGTTTCTGCCGTGGAGAAGGTGGCTTGGAATGTACTCAGCGACGTCGACTGGGGAACAAAGGCGGACGAGATGGTCGTCCATGTGAATGCGCTGATCGCGGCGGATGCTGCGAACAGCGACGCCCTTCGACCCCTGTTGTTTCGGACGTTGGCCGAGGCGGGTCGCGCCGCCGAGAATGGAAACAACGCGCGACGGCCGCTTTATGCCGCTGTCGATGACCGGATGGTGAACTTCAACTGGTACTTGGCGGCGTCACTGGCCCACCAAGATTCGTCGTTGATGGCGTTGCCGAAGAACGCGGATATTCGCGCCAGCATCGACTTCTACCTGAAGATGATCGACAAGGGCGAGATGCCTGACCACTTTGCGTCGTCGAAGTAGCGTGTGCTTGGCCTAGATCAGCGTTGGGGAAGGCGCGCGGAGTCCAACTGCTGAACCATCGCCACCGCGCCACGAGGGCAGGCACAGGGCGGATGTGCGGGATCGGGTGGCCATTGACGCGCTCACCCCGGCAATCGTTTCTCTTTTCATTCGAGTTGGGTTTTCGTATGGTGGCTAAAAGGGAGGCTCCATGAACGCCAGATTGATTGTTGCCATCGGCGCT
>JAACDH010000178.1 GCA_009936995.1 Rhodobacterales bacterium | reverse complement strand
GAGACCTGATTACTGGCTTCCGACGAGCGAAAGACCTCGTCGGACAGCTACGTGATGTTTACCGCGACCAGACCGAAAGGGTCCAGATGCTCAACGCCTTGATTCACAGCGTCAGACGAGATGAAGTTGAGGTAGTGGACTGAGGCGTTTTCGTGCGACACACTGCGTTCGCACGAGAGGAGGAAACGTGGTGTCTTGGATTCGCGCTGGCCTGTTGATGGGCCTGGCCACGCTGTGTCTCAACACTGCTGCCCACGCCGCCAGCTACGACCCGGACATGAAGTGGCGGACCATCACCACCGAGCACTTCAAGATCCACTTTCACCAGGGCGAAGAAGCCCTGGCTGAAGAGTTCTCCACAATCGTCGAAGATGTCTATGACGAGATGACCGTAGAAGTTGGCTGGACACCGCGTCGTCGCACCGAGGTCGTTCTGGTCGACCGAACCGACTACGCCAACGGATACGCCAGTACGGTGCCGTACAACCAGATCGTGTTGTTCGCGACCGCCCCCACCGGCGACAGCACCCTACAGCTCTATGAGGACTGGGCCACCGCCTTGTTCACCCACGAGCTCACTCACATCCTTCACATGGATGCCAACCACGGCATCGTGCGGGCTGCGCGACTCGTCGTTGGACGCATCGCGAGCACGAATAACCTGGCGCCGGCCTGGATGATCGAAGGGTACGCCACTTTCCAAGAGACCCGACACAGCACCGGAGGCCGCGGCCGAGCCAGCTGGCCCGACATGATCAAGCGCACATCCGTGCTCTCCGGTGAGTTCCCTCCCCTCGGAAATATGGACGGGTACACCCCCATCCCACCTGGGGGAAATCTCAGATACCTGTATGGCCAGGACTTCATCCAGTACGTTGCCGACCACCAAGGCGAGGCAGCTTGGACGCGTTGGGTACACATCTACGGACAGCACATCCCGTACCTACTGCCAACCGAAAAGACTTTTGGCAAGCGCCTTGTGCCTCTGTACTTTGAGTGGCGCGCCCACCTCGAACAGAAGTACAACGCGCAGGCCAGCCGGATTAGAACCGAGGGCCAGACCAACGGGCGGATCGTCAGCGGCGGCGAAGCGAGCTGTGCGG
The DNA here is from genome assembly GCA_009936995.1 of Rhodobacterales bacterium. Taxonomy (GTDB): domain Bacteria; phylum Myxococcota_A; class UBA796; order UBA796; genus JAACDH01. The sequence goes on along the minus strand of JAACDH010000178.1, from coordinate 3,325 downwards.
CTCCGGCCTTTAGTCCCGACGGTGATCAGCTCGTTTGGTCCTGCTACGATCTCAAGGAAGGCAACGCCATCTGGATGTCGGATGGCCAGGGGTACGCACGCGAGATCTTACTCAAGGACCGAGGCGCCGGCTACTTCACCTGGCGTTCCGACTCCAAGGCCTTTGTGTACGCTGGTGTACACCTGGTCAATCGGTTCAACACCTGGTCCGACATCTACTTGCATACCCTAGGTAGCGAGACGCCTCGTGCTCTCACCTCTGCCGCACGCGCCCGTGATCCCGACTTCTCGCCGGACGGTTCCCGACTGCTCTACGTCACCAACAAAGTCCAGAACAACCAGCTCGAGACCGCCACAGTCGATCAGCAGCGTCACCGCCTGACCGACAACGACGACCACACCCAATACGACACACCTCGATACTCGCCTGACGGACGCGCCGTGGCCCTATCGGTCTGGCAAGAGGGCCGTCGCGACATCTGGCTGTATAGCCCTGAGGGCAAGCCCCTTCGCCGAATCACCGCTGATGCGGCCATCGACAGCAGCCCCGTGTGGTCGGCTGACGGACGCTGGCTCTTTTTCACGTCAGATCGCAGTGGCATACCCAACATCTACGCCATCGAACTTAAATCCGAACACCTGTACCAAGTCACCAACGTGCTGACGGGCGCCACACGAGCCAGTCTACACCCCTCCGGTAAGTGGATGGCGTACCAAGAGTATGCCCAGCACGGCTGGGATGTACACATCCTTGATTTGAATCGAGAGACCTACTTCGACCGTGGTCTGCTACCCAAGGGCCCTCGTTACAACACCGCATTCAGCGAACTGGTGAGCCCGGTCAACGGACCGCCCATCGATGCAATAGACGTCGCCTGGGAAGGTGCCACTCTTCACAAGCTACCCGCGAGAGCCCCTACGTCGGCGGTTCTTCCCAGCTTGGCGGGCGACTTCCAGACTCCGCCGTCCGAGGCTGTCCAGAGTTTCGATGATGAAGAGGTGGGCAACGTCTACGGCGAAGAGTTGGACTACCCGTTCACAATCACGCCTCAACGCTACAAACCGATTTCCGGGCTGACCCCCCGCTACCTATCGCCGTACTTCCAGACCACGCCGTTTGCGCCCGGCCCCACCTTCTCCAAGCTCACCCCTTGGCCGATACCGAGTTTTCAAGCTTCGATTAGCAGCTCCGCATCCGACCCGCTCCGCCACTTCGCGTGGAGCGCATGGGGTACATTCCGCACCGACGCCGAACGATTCGGTGGCGGCGCTGCGTTCACGGTCAACCGATTCATCCCAGTGTACTCCCTCGTGGGTTCCAGCAGCGCTATCCCCAATATTATCGTACCCACGGTCGACCCTGACAATCCGGTGGACGAAAACGGCGAGTTGGAAGTCGACACCGAGACGGGCCCCAGGTATTGGGAGCGCCGCAATACGCTCTCGGCCACTGTGAGCTACCCATATCGGTTGCGAACGTCGCTCTTCGCTAACTATTCGCTGATCAGTCGAAAACCCCTGTACGACCTCCCTGAGGACACCTGGTATCCGGGTCTGCCCTTGCGGGGAAGCTACGGCACCCTGTCAGGCGGCTGGCGATATGCGTGGCAGCAGCAAACAGCCCTAGCTATTAGTCGTGAAGATGGGCGAATCTTCAGCTTTGTGGGCTCTGTGCGCCACCCGTATCTGGGCTCCAGCATCCTCCAAGATGACGACACCCTATCGACCCTGTCCCAGCTTCAGCTGACCTCCGAGCTGCGAGAGTACGTGGTCAACCCACTGATCCCCAATCACGTACTGGCCATACGGACATCGGGGGCCGTCACCTTCGGCGCCAACGATTTCCTTGGCAACTACTTGGTCGGCGGCAGCGCGGGCGACAGCGCGTTCAACGTCACGCCCGACGAGTTCCGTATGCTCCGCGGATACCGCTACTTCGCGGACAACGGCGACATGCTATGGCTCGGAAACCTCGAATACCGGTTCCCGATTTGGCGGATCGAGCGAGGCGTTGGCACCTTACCTGCCTACGCCCGCTATTTGTCAGGCGCGGCATTCATCGACACCGGCAACGCCTTCAACGCTCCTGGACCATCCGGTGGAACCAATGCTGCATCCGAGTTTGCACGAGCCGCGTTTGGCGATCCACTTGTTGGTGTCGGAGGGGAACTCTCCTTCAGCACCGTCCTCGGATGGGGTGTCGGGGTCACCGGCCGAGCGGGCTATGCCGTTGGACTCACGGAAGACGGCATTAAGCCCGGCGATGGTTTGGAGTCGATGTATTTCCAGCTGGGCGGCTCGTTCTAAACGCTCACGCAGCCGCACCTCGAAAGGCATCATCGCCATTAGTTGTCCGGAATGCTGAAGCACCACCTGAGCGATCCTAGAGGCCGGCAAAAACTGACTCGCCGTCTCGATCATCGCCGTTAATGGCGAGTATTGTTTGACCGCTTGCTCCATGAACTCTTGAACGTAGGTCTTGGGATCGGCGGAGGTGTCTACCCGGACAAAGCCCCCCACGCGCAGCTCAGCGAGTTCACGCGCGCGCTCTACGGCATCGTCAAGATTACCGATGCGATCGACCAGGCCGAGGTCCACCGCATCCGCACCGGTCCACACGCGGCCCCTGCAATGGGGCTCGATCTCGTCGACGGGCAGACCTCTTCCGGTTGCAACTCGCTCTACAAAACCATCGTAGAAGCGCTGCAAACTTTTTCGAAACTGGACCCGTTGCCCATCTGTAAACCGTTTATGAGGCGTATACATGGTTGCGTTGGGAGCTACGGCGATCTCGTGGATATGAACCCCAATCTTCCGAAGCCCCTCTCCAGCCACCATCTTCCCGCCAAATACGCCAATGGATCCGGTGAGTGTTCCGGCCCGCACCAGGATTTCATTCGCGGGTGCGGCTAGATAAAAACCTCCCGAAGCGGACACATCCTCGAAACAGGCGATGACCGGCTTCTCGTTGCGTAGCGCCACCACCTCACGCCACATCAAGTCGGACGCCAACGCGCTGCCGCCCGGGCTGTTGATGTGCAGGACGACCGCTCGAACCTTATCCATTTCGCGTAGTTTTCGGAGAATCGGCACGACCTTTCGCGCCTGAATCTGGGATTTGGATCCTGAGCCTTCAAGGACGATCGGGCCGTCGAAATGGAGGACCACGATCATCCGTTCGCCCTCCCCCCAGCTGTCGATGGACTCTTGGGTGCCGTCTCCCCATTCCCAACGTGCCATAGAGATAAGCTTCGTCTCTTTGCCGTGCTCGTTTTCGAGCCAGTCGAACAGCTCGTCTTCGTACAAGAGCTTGTCTACCAGACCCG
>JAACDH010000177.1 GCA_009936995.1 Rhodobacterales bacterium | reverse complement strand
CAGGGTGGCCGGTGCCCCCAGAATTCGCATGTCGAAGTAGGCGCGACCGCTCTCCATCACGGACGTCTCGCCCTCGAGGAGCAGGAAGGCGAGCGTACCCAAGACCGGGGACAGCAGCACCAGGGCCGCGCCGATGGCGGCCCCCATGCACAGGGCCCGCAGACCCGTTCGGTCGGCCTCGAGGAGGTCTTGACGGCCCACAGACTGCGCGGTGAGACCTGTGGTCGCCATTCTTAGGAAGCCAAACGTCCAGAAGATATAATCGAAGGCCACCGAGCCCAGCGCCACGCCCGCCAGATGGCTCGCACCGTCCAGGTGACCCAGCATCGCCGCATCCACAAGTCCCGCGAGGGGAACCGTGATGTTGGCGAGGATCATGGGGATGGCGAGGGCGTAATAGCGCCGGTTCAGGATGTACTCATTGGCGCGGCTCGGGCGGCGGCGCGTTCTTCGGGCGACCGGGACTCCCAGACCACCATCTCGGGGAACTGAACGCCGGTGAGAAAGCCGCCCTTACCGCAGCCCGTGTCGATACCGATGCAGCACTCGCCGGCCCACAGATCCGAGGGATCGTCTGGGGTGTAGTTGGACAGCTCTTCGGGCAGCGTGGAGGTGACCGTGTGGCCGAACACGATCATTTTTCCCCGATAGTCTCGGAAGAACTCTTCGGTGCGGAGCCAGAGCAGCTTGCGCTTGTTGAGGACGTTTTCGGGGTGCTGGAAGTCACCGTTTTCATCTTGGGGCAGGCCCGCGTGCACGAAGATGGCGTGCCCGTCTTCGTAGTAGTGCGGAAGTTCGCGCATCCACTCGACGACATCTTCGGGAAAGAAGCTGCCCGTGCACAGCATCTCGAGCTCTTCCTCGTCTTGGGGACGGGATTCGAGGGTGACCACCGAACCGCCCGTGAAAGAACGCAGACACGCCAGACAACCATTGCCGGGTGGCAGCACAAAAGCGTCCCAGCCTTGGTCGATCACCCGCAGCCAAGCGTCTTCATGGTTGCCGCGTAAGCAGACGATCTTCGCCGAGGTAAGTTCTGGCAACTCGTGCCGCAGAAATTCGATGACCTGCGCCGACCGGGGACCTCGGTCGACATAGTCGCCCAAAAACACCAGGGTATCGTCAGATTTTAGCTCTGGAAACAGCGTCAACAGCGCGCGAAGCGCGATGAGGTCTCCATGAATGTCGCCGATCGCGAATGTACGTCCAATCATCCTCACACCCTATCCCGGATTGTGCGATCTGGTGAAGGGGGTTAATCCCGGCGGGTAGAAATATTAAGGGAGCCAGTCATGGCCAGCCGTTCCTCACGTTCTCACGCAAAGCTCGCGGCAAAACACCGCAAGCAACGCCTCGTCAAGTCCAAGCGCCTCCTCAAGCGCAAAGCTGGCGGACGCCTCAACAAGGTCAAGCGTCGCACCTGATCCCGTTTTCGGATCATGTAGAAAACGTAAAATCACCCTGCTTGCCCTTTTCCTCTTCGGAGGACTTCGGCCAGCGGGGTTCTTTTGTTTCTCGAATTTAAGCAACGAATCAAGACGCACAATCAACGCAGGCGGGTTCGTCTCGTATGTCGAGGATAAAATCGAGTACCGACGAAATGTGCTTGTATACTCCCGTCATGAGCTGGGAGGGGACCCGTATGGTTAGAGCAATTTCTGCATGTCTAGCGCTGGCGATAATGCCCGCCTGTTCGTGTAATCAAGACGACGAAAAACCTGAAGATAACGTTCAGGTTGGCGCAGTCGATCCAGGGCATAAGGTACTGCACCGACTCAATCGGGTGGAGTACAACAACACCGTCCAAGACCTCCTCGGCACCCAAACCGAGCCCGCCAACGACTTCCCCTACGACAACTCTAGTCACGGCTTCGACAATATCGCCGAGACGCTGACCCTGTCGCCGCTCCACGTTGAATTATATGAACGTGCCGCCGAAGCGCTTGCCATCGAGGCCCTGGCGATTGGCATGGTCGAGCCGCTCAACCTGCGCTTCGAGGGCGAGGGCCCCGACGTCATCACCACCACGGGTGGCGTGGGCAGCGACTACTTCAACCTCTGGTCCAACGGCGATCTCATCGCATCGGTGGACCTCCCCGAGACCGGCAACTATCGCATCAGCGCCCTGGTCTGGGGCGACCAAGCGGGTCCCGAGCTGGTGCAGGCCGCCATCGGGCACGACCAATACACCGACCAAATCTTCGACGTCGTGGCCGATGACCAAAACAGCGCCGAGGTCATCGAGCTCGAGCTTGAGCTCACCGAAGGGATTCACAACATCGTGATCTCGTTCCTCAACGACTATTACGACCCAGCCGTAGGCGACGACCGCAACCTAAAGATCGACTACCTGGCCATCGAAGGTCCCCTAGATCTCGCCGCCGGCCCCAACCCCATGCGCGAAGCCCTAATGGTCTGCGACCCGGCCTCCACGGGCGAACGAGCCTGGGCCGAAGAGGTGATGAGCGCCTTCCTGCCCAAGGCGTGGCGCCGCCCAGTCACCGCCGCCGAGGTCGAGGGTCAACTGTCGGTCTACGACGCCGTCACCAGTAACGGTGGCGACTTCGAGGACGGCCTCCGCCTCACGCTCCAGGGCGCCCTGCTCTCACCGGACTTCATCTTCCGCGTCGAGCAAAACGACACACCCGACTCCGAAGCACCGGTGCTTCTCGGAGACTACGAGCTGGCATCCCGCCTCAGCTACTTCCTCTGGAGCTCCACCCCCGACGACCTGTTGTACCAAGCGGCCGCCGACGGCTCCCTCCACACCACCGAGGGCATCACCGAGCAGGTCACGCGTATGCTCGCCGATCCCAAGTCCACAGCGCTGGTCGATAACTTCGCCGGTCAGTGGCTGTATATCCGGGCCATCGACGACCGCAATCCCGACGTGTGGACCTTCCCAAACTTCGACGAAGATCCGCGCGCGGCCATGAAAGAAGAGATGACCCGCTTCTTCGACAGCTTCCTCACCGAACGGCGCGACATGCGCGAGCTGCTCACCGCCTCCGAAGGCGAGATCGACGCCCGACTGGCCGCCCACTACGGCATCAGCGGCGTCACCGACTGGTCCACAGTCGACCTCACCGCCGACGACCGCGGTGGCCTACTGGGCATGGCCGGCATCCACATCATCAACGCCTATCCCGCGCGCACGTCGCCCGTTCTCCGTGGAAAGTGGGTGCTCTCCAACCTGCTCTGCGACGAGCCGCCACCGCCGCCCGCCGGGGTCGAGGGGTTGATCGAAGACGACAGCACCCCCCAAACGATTCGCGAACAGCTCGAGCAGCATCGGCAAGACCCCATGTGCGCCAGCTGCCACGACGCCATGGACCCCATCGGCCTGGGCATGGAGCACTTCGACGCCATCGGCGCCTACCGCACCGAAGACGCCGGCTTCCCCATCGACGCCAGCGGCACCCTTCCCACCGGCGAGTCCTTCTACGGCACCCGCGAATTGTCATCGGTTATCGTCCAAGACGAGCGATTGTCCGAGTGCATGGCGGAGAAACTGTTCACCTACGCCATGGGCCGCAGCCCCACCCTCGACGACAACGCGTCTCTCGACGGTATCAACGAGCACTTCACCGCCAACGACTGGGCCTTCGAGGACCTCGCCATCGCCATCGCGGTGAGCCAACCCTTCCGTATGCACCGAGGAGAGACCCCATGAGCTGGAACCAATGGTGGCGCCCCCGGACGCAAAAACAAGCCCGTGGCCCCTGGTCTCGTCGTGCCTTCATCGCCGGCGGTGGCGCGGTCATCACCCTGCCCTTTTTGGAGTCCCTGTCCGCGCCGGCCGGGGCCAGCGGAGACGGCTCTCCTTGCCCCACGAGGCTGATCTTCTATCACACGCCCAACGGCATGATGATGAACGACTGGACGCCCAACGCCACTGGCCTTGGCTACGATCTACCTCGAATCCTCTCGCCGCTGGCGTCCATCCAAGACCAAGTCAGCGTGCTCACCAACCTCACCAATCGGCCCGCCATTGTTCCGGTTGCCGGTGACCATGCACGAGGAACCGGCTCCTTCCTCAGCTGCGCCACGGTCACCCTCACCGACGGCGACGACATCTACAATGGCATCAGCGTCGATCAAGTAGCCGCCCAAGCCATCGGCGACCAAACCATGTTCCCCAGCCTCGAGTTGGGCACCGCTGGCGGCGCGTCGGTCGGCGACTGTGACTCCGGCTATTCCTGCGCTTATGCACGTAATATTTCGTGGTCTACGGCCAACACGCCGATGCCCAAGATGACCGACGCCCAGCTGGTGTTCGACCGCCTCTTCGCCGGCTTTGATACGTCCCTCACCGAGGAACAGCTTGCCCAACGCCGTGAATGGCGAGCCAGCGTCTTAGACCGCACCACCACACAGATCTCCGACCTGAACGGCAAGCTGTCGACCTCCGACAAAGCCAAGCTCGACGAGTACCTGTCGGGCGTGCGCGACCTAGAAGTTCGTATTCAAAGTGGATTTACCGGCGCCTGCGCGCCACCGGGCACACCTGGGAGCGGCCTCACGTACGCCGAGCAAGTGGCGACCATGAACGCGCTGATGGTCAAGGCCCTCGAGTGCGACCTCACTCGCGTGGTCACCTTCATGATGGAGAACGCCGGTTCAAACCGTTCGTTCGACTTTTTGGGTGTCACCGGCAGCCACCACGAGCTGTCCCACCACCAAGACGACTTCGCGACCATCGAGCAGCTGGTCACCATCGAGACCTGGGAAGTTCAGCAATTCGCCGACCTCTGCACCCAGCTCGACGCCGTCCAAGAAGCGGATGGCAGCACGCTTCTCGACAACACGCTGGCCTACTTCAGTTCCGAGATCGCCGACGGAAACTCCCACGCACACACCAACTTACCGGTGTTGCTGGCGGGTTCTGGCGGCGGGCGGGTCACGCCGGGCCGTCACATCGACTTCGGCACCGAGACGGCCATGGCCAATCTGTTCCTGACGATGCTCGACAGCCAAGGTGTGCAGCCGGGTAGCTTTGGCGACAGCACCGGTCTGCTCGATCTCAGCGTCTAGCGACGAGCCCCCCAGGACGTCATTCGGGGGCTGCTTGTTCCGGATGCGCTCTTGTCGGCGCTCCCTCCGTCCAAATCGTCCCCTAAGCCATCGAGGCTAATAGAAGAACAGCGGCCCATAGGCGACGATGACCAGCGCCGTTCCCATCACCCACATGGGCATGATGATGTGGGCGTGCTTCTGCGCGAAGGTGCCCTTGAAGTCTTCCTCTTCGACGTGTGACTCGGGACCAATGACCTGACGAGCCAACAAGTGATTCAGCGAGACGGGCGGCGTGAGGTAACCAAGCTCGAAGGCCACCAGGACCATCATCCAGAAGTGGATGGGGTCGATGCCGTTGTCGTAGGCCACATTTGCCACGGTGAAGCTGACGAGAATGACCGCGCCGAGCGCGTCCATGGTCATGCCGACCAGCACCATCACGAAGACCAAGAAGGTCATGGCGAGGAACGGGGAGCCGAAGGACTCGGGCACCACGACGCTCATGATGTCAGAGCGCTCGACCACGCCGCCTAGGCCCACCGAGCAGCCCATCAGCATCAGCAGGGCGCCAACGTGATGGGAGGACTCTTGGGTGGCGCTGAGCAGAGACTTCATCAGCGGTTGTGCCGCGGGATCGTTCGCTTCGAGCTCGGGCTCGTGTTCGCCGGTGGGACGCACGCGGTCCCAGATGATCAGGACCAACATGGTGACCGGCACGACAAACGGCGCGGTGTGCTCGTTCAGCCAGGTTCCGAGACCGTAGCCGAAGACCGCCAGCACGCCCACAACCAGAAGGACGAAGCCCACCAGGGGAAGCGCGCCCTGGACCATCTTGGGCAGGGCTTGGCCCAAAGGCGCCATGGTGATCTTGCTCTCGTTCATCCATAAGAAGGCGAACAAGGAGAGCACGACGGTGAGGCCGTAGACGTACAGACCCCAGCCGAACAGGTCGTCGGTGGTGACCTGATTGTTGAGGATGGCGATGAGCACAACGACCAGACACGGCCTAAGCACGACGCCCAGGCTACCAGACATAGCGGTGGCGGCGAGGGCAAGACGCTTGCTTGCACCTGCCTTACGCAGTCGGTCGAAGCCCACGGCACCCGTGGCGATGACGAAGATACCCGACGCACCCGAGTAGGCGGTGGGGACCGCGGCGAGGACGACCACCAGCCAGGCGAGCAGCGCGGGCGGCAGGGCCAAGGGCTCGGCGACGCCGAAGATCAGGGGCGCAATACGGGTGCGGGCCAGCAGCATACCGGCCCAGATGTACAGACCAATTCCCAGGTAGATGTTGGGGATCTGCACGAACTTATGCAGATAGGTGGCCGTGCCAGAGAGGTACTGTTCCACAACAAAGAAGTAGAGGCTGACGGAGACCGCCATGAACACGTACAGCGGCACCACCATGACCATGCGCGCGGGTGTACTGCCCTTCTCTTTGAACTCGGGCGGCTTGACGAGGTGCAGGGCGTTCAGACCCGCCAACATCAGGAATACGCCGCCCCAGAGGTACGGCAAGGAGCCGTTATCGATCTCGGCGGTGGTCGTCTGTTGGACCATCCAGTCGCCCACTTGACCGGCGAAGAGCATGAATGCGGCGAGCATCTCCAAGCTCTGACGGAAGCGGTGCTCGACCAGTGTGTTGGGCGTGCGAAGGGCGATATGCTCGCGATGGAGCGTGGTGACACCTGCGCCCAGTCCAACCAGAAGGACCAGCAGTTGTTTCCACCACGGGAACTTCGCGACGTTGCTGATGGCACCCTCGAAGGACCGGAACTTGCGGACACCTGGGGTGATGCGCTCTACGCTGCTGGCGTATTCGGTGTGGCGAACATCGCAGCGGTCGCGGAGCTTGGCGAGGGCGGCGCAGTTGACCTGAGGGGCGGCTGCGACCGGCTCGTCGGCGAAGGGGTCGCCGCCACCAAAGGCGTCGTCGCCGCCAGCGTCGTCCGCGAACGGATCGTCGCCGCCAAACGCATCGCCATCGGCGACCTCGGGCGCGTCGTCCGCGGGGGCGTCCGCAAACGGGTCGTCGCCACCAAACGGGTCGGCGGACGGAGTCGGCGCCGGCGCGTCGTCCGCGGGGGCGTCCGCAAACGGGTCGTCGCCACCAAACGGGTCGGCGGACGGAGCCGGCGCCGGCGCGTCATCCGCGAACGGGTCGTCGCCACCGAACGGGTCGCCGCCATCGCCTGGATCGGCCGCAGCGCCACCGGCTGGACAGGCCTTGAGTTGCTCGTCGAGCGCCTCTAGGACGCAGTCCGGGGCGACGGGATCACTCCGTAGATCCTTGGCATAGCCAGGCCACTGAGACTCCCCCGCTTGCACCACAACGGTGTTCACGTTTGGCGCAATGCCCACCACCAGAGTGAGGAGCAAGATGCCGAAGATGAGGACCGACGCTACTCGCGTGGTGCCCTCGCTGATTCCACCGTTGTTTGTAGCCAACTACTCTTTTTTCTCCACGCACTCGGGGCGGCTGCTGTCGATGCCACAGCGCACCTTGGCCATGACGTTGAGCATCTTAGCGTCATACGCCTTGTGCGTGTCACGGAGATCGAGGCGAACGGACAGGAACATGTCGTCGAAGCTCTCGGCGCCTTCGACTTCTACCCAGTACTTGTTGGGGATGTCGGCCTCAGCCTTCTCGACCAGCGCGCGCGCGCCCTTGAATTGACCGGCGAACCAGGTGCGGCTCTTAGCGCCAAAGTCGGCCGGGAAGTCTTCGTGGTGAATGAGCACCTGAAGAGTAGCCATGGCGATGGGCGTCTTGATGATGCCGCCGTTCTCGCCCAGTCCACGTCCGAGCTCGAACGGGCCGTACGCGGGAGCCGAGATGTAGCAGGCGTCGACGTCGCCGTTGTTGAACTTGGGACCAATACTGCCCAGATCGGCGGGCACCATGATGGCGCCGACGCGGTCGACCATCCCCGGGGCGGCCTTGTCGTAGTCCATAGTGGCGATTCGCTTGCCGGCGAGCTCGGCCACGGTGTTGATGTTCCGGTCGCGGACGAACATGTACACGGCGCCAGCGGGCAGGATGCCCACGGTCTCGTGCTCACCAGAGCGGAGGTACTTGGCCACCGACTCGTACTTGGCGAAGCTCTCGACCATCTGATGCAGATGGTCGTAGGTGGGCAACGCTCCGATGGCTTCGATGGTGCTGGGGAACCGGTTGAAGCGCTGTAGACGCACACCGGTGGCGACCACGCCGTTGCACTTGCCAGCCTCGTAGTCTTTGGCGGCGGTCTCTTCGTCGGTGTAGGCCTGGATGGTGACATTGGCGCCCCATCCGGCCGCAGCCAACGCGTATTCGTCCATGATCTTGTAGTACTCACCAGCCTTACCGGCGGGGTCGTAGGTGCAGATGGTGACGTCGCCCGCTTGGGCGACGGGTGCCACGCCCAGGGAGAGGGCCAATGCGGCGAGTAGGGTTGCGAAGCGCTTCATGGGGTCTTCTCCTGTTCGGTGGTTTCTTCGGAGTCCGCTTCTTCAGCGGGCTCTTCGTCGCCACTGGGCTCTGCGAAGGGGTCATCGCCAAACGGGTCGTCGGCGAAGGGGTCGGCACCGCCTGAACTGTCGGGGCCGGTAGATTCTTCCTGATCATCTGGGAACGTTCCGAACTCGGGCGTGCGATGCCCGGTTTCGGCGATCCAGAGGAGGTCGGACTCGTGCTGGGCGACCACCCGACCGTACTCATCAAAGAGCGCGTAGGCGGGGTTCACCTCGATATTGGCTTGACTATCGGCGTAGCTGATCACACCGACTCTGACGTCGTCTTCGCGGCCCGCATTCGCAGCGATCTGCACTTGGACGGCGCGGGCCAGTCGAATACCAGATGATTCGCCACTTTCGGCGGCCTCTTCGAGCAGCTGCCAGGGATCGCCGCCGTCGGGTGCCCGGGCAAGGGTGGCCCAGGCGGCGGCGCGGAAGGAGCCTGGAACGCCCCACCAATCCGCGTCTTCGACGCAGTGCGTGCCACGCTCTACCTTGCCGAGGAGGTCCTCGGTGGCGCCCACGGTGCCGCCGCTGGCCTTGTCGTGCAGCATGGATGCGATACCCGAGTACAGGCCCATTAGGTATACAATCTCGTCGTCACGCTTGATTTTTGGACAGGTTTCGGCGCCCACTTCGCCGTACTCGGCTTCGAGCAGCTTGAAGGCCTCGAAGTAACGCATGGCGGTGACGCGCAGGGCCCGCGCTTCACGGATCTTGGCGTCTTTGACCTCGGACACCATGGCGGTGCCGCTAAGACTGTGTCGGGCACGAGCGCCATCGAGCTGCGCCTCGCGGACGTCCATCTCGGAGCACAGCGCCGACGCCATATTCGACATCACTAAGGCTTTTCGCGAGGGGTTCGACGTCTTTGTGAGCGCCTCGAGAGCACCACCAAGGGACTCACCCATGGCGCAACCGGCACCCAAATCGGGATGAGCAGAAGCACGGGCCATGACGCGATTGACCGTGAATGAATCCACCTTCGCCGCGCAACCGGTGCCTAATGCCAGGCAGACGCCCGCCAAAACACTAAGTCTCGCCATCGATCCATTGGGCATTTTCTTGCTTTTCACCGAAGGAATCCGCATTTGCTCTCTGTTTTTCTGCTCAGGGGACGGCGATACCATAACACTCCTACTCCGCAGCGGGTCATCCGCGTCCCACGCCGTAAGCGTCGGTAATCAAGCGTGATGCCAAGGTAGCTCGGACGGCGACTTGCCCAGCGCGACGAGTTGCTGAGTCAGCCAATCTTGAACCTCATCCAGGCCGATGGGCGTCTCGGAGAGCTGGGGCAGCGGATCGAAGGCAGCGGCGAGGAAGGAAGACTCGCTAGCGCCTAGCTTTTCTCGGGCATCGGCCAAGTAACGCTCACGGTCGGCTGGGCGCAGCGTGTCGATCTTGTTGACCACGGCGAGCACGGGGCGGCCGCTGGCCACACATCGGTCGTAGTCGGCCTTCTCGCGCGCCTGAACCCCACCCTGGGCGTTCACCACGTACACGTAGACATCGATCAGATCGAGCACCTCGCGGGCGCGCTCGGTCACCGCCTCGACGATGTCGCCCATACCCGGCGTGTTCACCACAAAGAGCTCGGTGCTCTGCGGCAATCGTGTGATCTCGACGGTGGTGGTGCTGCCGGCGACTGGGTTGATATTGCCTTGCGAAAACCCAAATATTGCCGCGATGGCGGCGTCCTTGCCACTGCTTGGCGAGCCCACACCCCCCACGGTCACCCGATGCATCAGCGCCTGACGGAGCTGAGCCACTTTGAGAATGGCGCGCACCAAGAGGTCATCGCGGGGACGGCCCCAGAACCACGCCATTAAGCATCCTCCCCCTGGGATAAACGCAAACATAAGCGCCTTGATTCCCAACCGGGTGGTGAGGTACTCGTGGTCCTTGGGATGCTGCCGACGGGCCTCGACCAGCGCCGCCTTGCCCTCTTCGGGCGGCGTGCCCTCCATCTCCATCAGGGTCCAAAGCTGCTTGCGATGGGGCGTGCCGATTTTAGACCAGTGCTCGCCCATCCACCACGCCAACACCTCAAGCTCCGCCCGCTTGGGGTCACCGCTCAACAAGATGTTTTGTCGGCGAGCAACACCGCGAACCAACGCTGTCCATGGAGGTCCCTCGCCCTTTCGCACCACGGCGTTGGCCACGATGTGGGCGCCGCGCTGACGAACCCGAGACGAGAGCGCCCTCGCCAACACGTCTAAGGCCATGCCCTCGGGCTTGATCTTCAGCACCTCTGCGAGGGGAAGCAGCTCGGTTCGGTGGCACTGCCGAAGCAGCTCTTCGAGGGAGTCACTCACGAATCAGCTGCATCCCGGAAAGCGATGGCCTCTTTGTTGAACACCAGGCGCAGCTGGTCTCCGGTGAGCTTGCCGCCGTTCTGGACAAAGGCGACCGCGGCCTTGCCCACGCCAAAGGTGGTGGCGGCGCCGATGCTGGCTCCAAGGGCGCTGGTGGCGATGTGAACCACTTGACCGCCGGGGATGAATCCCGCCGCTTTTGCAGCGTTGACAGCCCAGCGCACAAAGCCCTTGCTGCCGCCGGCCAGCGCCTCGCCGATAATGAACAACATCAGGTCGCGGTCGATGCGGTAGTTGTGTAAGGCGGCGATGTCGCTGATCAGCTTCACCTGGATCGCCGTGACCGCTGTCGCGTCGGCGCCGGGGATGGGAATCGCACCCGCCATGGCGCCGCGCTTGGCCGCGGTGCGAATGATGACATCGCAGGCCCGGGAGCGGTTCCGCAGGTGCTTGGCGAAGAGCAAACCCTTGCCGCCCTCATCGAGGTGACTGTGAATCCAGCCAATCACTTCGTCGACGCCAATGGGCTTCTCGGACAGCGCGGGAAGCGGATCGAAGGCGGTGACGACAGCATCCTGTCGGTCTACGCCCAGCTGCTCGAGGGTGCGCTCGATAAACACCTCGCGTTGGGTCTCGCGGATGAGGTCAATCTTGTTCAGACAGACCAGCGTGGGGCGTCCAAGGGCGCGGATCTCGTCCAGATCCCGTCGCTCGTCGATGGTGGCGCCGCCGTCACAGTTGAGCACGTAGACCGCGATGTCGAGGTGTTCGAGCACCCTATGGGCGGCCGCTTCTACGTCTTCGCGCAAGTCGCCGAAGCCCGGAGCGTTGATAATCAGCACTTGCTCGGCGGCATCGAGGGCGGCGATTCGGATGTGGTCCGTAGAGCCCGGGATGGGGTCGACCTGGCCAAAGTCCAAGTCAAAGAGCGCGCGAATGGCGCTGTCTTTGCCCGAAGAAGCAGAGCCCAAAAAAGCCACTGAGAGACGTTGTTTGAGCGCGTTCTCGGCCTCTTCGGCGGCGAGCTCCCACCGGGCGAGAACTTGGGCTTTGAGGTCGGCAGACAGGTCACTCATGTACGGAACTCCGCGGGCGTGGCCGTAGGCTATCCGATTTGGGGCACGCACATCAGATCTGGTGTGGTCCTATACGTTCACACGATCATCGGGCCATCTCGTTAGGCGCAAACAGAATGCGCTCGTCGCCTTCTGCCCACGGCGCCAACTTGGTCATGACCGTCACGAACAAGGGCGACGCAATGTGCCCCGTTAGCCACGCCCGCAGCGAGGGAACAGGTTGAGCATCAAACCACCTGCGGTCGGTCGCGGCAAACTGGCGGATGAACGGGAAGATAGCGATATCCGCAAACCCGCGCGCGTCTCCACAGAGGTTCGCGCTACCCGCGAGCCGCGTTTCCAGACACTGCAGAATAGGCATCGCTGCGGCGCGATGTTCGCCCCGATCGGTCTTGTGGCGGGTTGAGTATTTGTATCGATCGAGATGGTGCTTAAACGGACCATCATTGGCCTCGATCAGCTTCGGCGCGTCGCGCTCAAGCCACCGCTCTGGATCGCGCTGCGCCAGCGCCCAACGCATGATATCTAAGCTCTCTTCCATCACCGTGCCGCCGGGAAGCACGAGCACTGGGACGGTCGCCTTTTCGGAAGCCGCGATCAGCGCCGCAGGCTTAGCCGACAGCTTGACCTCTCGAATTTTGCAGGTCTGCCCTGCGATCATGAGCGCCATCCGCCCACGCATCGCATAAGGGCACCGACGGAAACTGTAGAGGGTTGGAAGCACACTCACACCTTGGGTTGTAGGGTCGCTCCGACATGGGTCGTTCCGGCCTTCGTAGCGTTCTCCACTTGCCGCTGGCGCTCGCGGTAGCCTTCGCGCTGCGCGTCTGTCCGCTCATCATGGCAGGCCGCGCATTGCACGCCCTCTTCGAACAGCGGCGAAGCTTTATCTGCGCTGCAAACAGGGCGGCGGCAGCCATGGCACAACTCGTAGGAACCGATTTTCAGCCCGTGCTTCACGGTCACGCGCTGGTCAAAGACGAAACATTCGCCTTGCCAAAGGCTCTCACCCTCGGGGACGCGCTCCATGTATTTTAGGATTCCGCCCTTGAGGTGGAAAACATTGTCCAACCCCTCGGATTTCAGAAACGCGGTCGACTTCTCGCACCGAATGCCGCCCGTGCAGAACATCGCAACTTTAGGTACTCTACCTTCGCCCAGCAGCCGTTCGCGCGCTCGGCGAAACCAGGCAGGAAAATCGCGGAAAGTGGCGATCCCAGGATCAATGGCCCCCCTGAAGGTGCCCACCGCTGTTTCGTAGTCATTTCGCGCGTCGATCGTGATCGTGTTGGGATCAGAAATCAGCGCATTCCAGTCTTCAGGCAAAACATATTGGCCGACGCTGACCGTAGGATCTATGCCTGGCTGGCCCATTGTCACAATCTCGCGCTTCAGCCGCACTTTCATGCGAAAGAAGGGCATCTTCTCGACGCCCGATAGTTTGACTTCGAGGTCGGCCAGCTGGGGCTTGGCGCGCAGATGCGCCAGCAAGGCATCGATCCCGGCCCGCTTCCCCGCCAGCGTGCCATTGATTCCCTCGGGCGCCACCAGCAAAGTGCCTTTCAGGCCAGCCTTGTCGCACACGCCCTGAAGCTCGTTGCGCAGGTCGGCAGGCGAGTCGATGGGCGTAAATTTGTACAGCGCGGCAGCGCACATGGGTAAGTCTGGAGCAGGCATTTCACGGACCTCTAACACAGCTGCTGCGCTACCCGAGATAGCCCGCGGTCTTTAGCAGCGCCATCCCATCGCCGTCGGGCCACTGCACACAACAACCCGCTACGGAATCCTCCGCCCAGTAACCGGGAAATAGTCCCAGTCTGGCCAGCCCTGCCCCGTGTGGCTGCCCGGCGGAACCAGCGCGTCGCACGCGGCCTCGAGCTCGGCATCCCACGTCAACTCCGAGGCGGCCAAGTAGCTGTCCAAGTGCGCCAGCGTGCGCGGACCGGCGATGATCGAGTGCACCTGCTGGTTCGCCATGGCCCAGGCCACCGCCAGCTTTGCTGCCGTGGTTCCCCGAGAGGTTGCCAGCGCAGCCAACTTCGCCCCCACTTCTACGGACTCCCGACGCCACTCCGCCTTCAGGAACCTCGGGTTTGACCTACCTAAGCGGGTGTTCTCGTCGGCATCGGAACCCCACCGGTACTTTCCGCTCAGCACGCCACGAGCCAGCGGGCTGTAGGTCACCACGCCCAGGCCTTTCGCTTGGCACATGGGCAGCATCTCCACCTCGATGTCGCGATTGACAAGGTTGTACAACGGTTGAACGGCGGTCAGAGGCTGAAGACCCATCTTCGCCTGAGTCCCGAGCAGCTCCATGACCTCCCAAGCCCGGTAGTTGGAGCAGGCGATGTAGCGAACTTTTCCACTGCGAACCATGTCTTCCATGGCGCGAAGGGTCTCGTCTAGGGGCACGCTGCGGTCGGGTAGGTGGAGGTAGTACAGGTCGATCCAGTCGGTGTTCAGACGCTTTAACGACCCCTCACACGCCGAGAGCAGGTGCCGAGCGGACAGACCTCCGTCATTGGCTCCGGGGCCCATGGTGGCAAAGGCCTTGGTGGCGAGCACGATCTGATCTCGCCGGCCGGCCAGTATTCGACCGACGATCTTCTCGGACTTGCCATGACCGTACATGTCGGCCGTGTCCCAGAAGAACATGCCGTGGTCTAAGGCTTTGTCGGCGATCATCACCGCATCTTCGGCGGTGGTCTCGTTGCCGAAGGTCATGGTACCCAAGCACAGGGGCGACACCTTGAGGCCGGAACGACCCAGAGAACGTGGCTGCATGGCTTCCTCCACCTCCCAACTACCTGAATTTAGAGGGCCGCACAATATCCTCGGCCGCGCTGCGTCGAAGGGACCGTGGAGGCGTGGATGGATGCACATGCGGTAATCGCAGCGAGCCGTTTTGGACTGGGCGCACGACCTGGAGAGCTCGCACAGATTCGGCCCGATCCAAGAGGTTGGTTGCGGTCACAGTTAAGCGAGACGCGGACGCCTCGACTGCTGGCGAAGCTGCCGCCATCCAGCGACAGCGTGCGCACGTTCGGCGACATGCGAGGGTCCAAGGGCGAAGCTCGAGAGGCGTTCAATATGCAGATGCGAGACGCGTTTCGGAAAGAGATGGCTCTTCGCTCCCAGACTGCAGCAACCACAGATGCACCCTTCGTCGAGCGGCTGGTTCACTTCTGGTCGAATCACTTCTCGGTGAGCATCTCCCGATCCGAGGTTCGCGGCGTAACCGGCGCCTTCGAGCGCGAGGTGGTGCGCAAGAACCTGAACGGCTCGTTCACGAGAATGCTACTGACGGCCACAAAACACCCGGCGATGCAGCTCTATCTAGACAACGTTCGCAGCATTGGGCCCAACTCCGACGCCGGCCGACGCAGCGGCCGTGGGCTGAACGAGAACCACGCTCGGGAGATCTTAGAGCTGCACACGATGGGCGTGGGAAGTGGCTATTCCCAACAAGACGTCGAGGCGTTGGCGGCCATGCTCACCGGATGGGGGCTGCTGCGTGGCCGCGACGAACTGCCCGGTGGCTTCCAGTTCGACCCCAGACGCCACGAACCCGGTCCGAAGAAGTTCCTAGGACGTACCTACATTGCTACGGGCCAAGCCGAAGCCGAGCTGGCACTGACGGCGATCGCAACGACGCCCGCGACCGCCCGATTTGTGTGCACCAAGCTGGCCCGGCACTTCGTCTCGGACCAACCGCCAGCATCGGCGGTCGACAAGCTGGTGAGCGTCTTCGAGAACAGTCAGGGAGACCTGCCCTCTCTGCACAACGCACTGATTGACTTAGACGAAGCCTGGGAACGTCCGTTCACCAAGCTGCGCACGCCCGAAGACCTGGTGTACGCGACCGCCCGAGCCTTGGGCTACACCCAAGACGGCGACCCCCTAATAAAATCAATGGTTTATCTCGGCCAAGTTCCGTTCCAGGCCCCCTCACCCCAAGGGTGGCCCGATGTCGCCCCGGATTGGTTGGGGCCCGAGGCGATGCTGACCCGCGTGGAGTGGGCCGAAAAGGTGGCCTCCGACGCCGTTGGGAAAGTTGCGTCTGCCCTGGACTTCGGCACTGATCTACTGGGAGACACGCTCTCTGGACGAACCCAAGCCGCCCTTACCAGCGCTCCGAACGCTACCCACGCCATGGCCCTGCTGTTGGCCAGCCCAGAAATGCAGCGGAGATGACCATGACCACACGTCGACAACTACTCCAGAGTGTCGCCGCGACTACGCTCTTCGCCACCCTACCTTCCGCAGCTTGGGCCTCTGAAGGACCCGAAAAACGGCTGATCGTGGTGCTGATGCGCGGCGCGGTAGACGGCCTGGCCATCGTGCCACCGTTTGGTGACCCAGCGTACGCAAAGGCCCGCGGAGAAGCCGCCCTACCGATGCCCGGAGAGAAGGGCGGAATTCTGAATTTAGACGGCTACTTTGGCCTACACCCAGCGATGGCGGGCCTGCTGCCCCTGTGGGCCGATGGCGACCTTGCCGTGGTACACGCCACCGGACTGTCGTACCAAGACCGCTCGCACTTCGACAGCCAGAACGTGCTCGAGAGCGGTGGCACCAAGCCGTTCGAGCGAGAAGACGGCTGGCTGAACCGGGCGGTCTTCGCGTTGGGCGGCGAGAACCCTCCCATGGCCGTGGGTCGGACGGTCCCCTTATTGCTGCGAGGCCTAGCCGACTCGACCAGCGCCGATCCCCTCAGAGAGTGGCGTCCGGACGACGCGCTGATGGCGTCTGTGCTGGACCTATACGCAGACGACCCCGACCTGGGGCCGGCCTTGGAGGCAGGACTACAGACGCAAGCGATGCTGGAGGCCCACCGCCGACGCGAGACGGGTGGCCGGAACAAAGAGGGCGGCCCCGAGGCGTTCGAGAAGAGCGCCAAAGTGGTGGGCAGCGTGCTGGCCGACCCCAATGGGCCTCGGGTCGCGGTCATCGACACCGGCGGCTGGGACACGCACTCCGGTCAACAGGCGACGTTGGATCGGATGTTGGGGTCGTTGGCCGGCGGGCTGCTGGGACTGAGAGCGGGCTTAGGCGACGTGTGGCAGCAAACGACCGTGCTGTTCATCACCGAGTTCGGTCGCACCGTGGCCGGCAATGGCACCGGTGGCACCGATCACGGCACGGGCGCTGTCACCCTGCTGGCCGGCGGCGCAGTCCGTGGCGGCCAGGTGTACGGGGACTGGCCGGGCTTGGCCAACGATGCCCTGCATGAGGGCCGCGATCTACGGTCGACGACCGATCTGCGGTCGGTGCTGAAGGGCGTGCTGCAAGGTCATCTGGGCGTGGTAGAGTCGGCGTTGGAAGGCCAGGTGGTCCCGAATACGGGCGAGGTGCGGCCTATGTTGGCGTTGTTTGGGTCGTCGTAGAACCCGATGGGCGGTACACTAAGTTCCGCCTAGGAGTAGACGTGGACCACAAAATCATCGCCTTCGCTATTCCGGTCTTCGTGGCTATGATGGGGGTCGAGCTCTGGCACGACCGTCGCAAAAACGGCACCCTGTACCGGTTCAACGATGCCGTCACCAACCTGTCTTGCGGCATCAGCTCGCAGACCACGGGCATGGTCGTCGCGGGGTTCGCGTTCCTCGTCTACAGCTTCACTTGGGCCCATTTTCGCATCTTCGACCTGGACTCCACTTCTGTTGCCACCTGGGTCTTCGCTTTCTTCGCCTACGACTTCATCTATTACTGGTGGCATCGCTTCACCCACAGCGTGAATATCGGCTGGGCCACCCATGTGGTGCATCACCAATCCGAGGAGTACAATCTTGCGGTCGCCCTGCGCCAGTCAATCACCAGCCCCATCTTCCACTTGGTGTTCAATATCCCCCTGGCTTTTCTAGGTGTCGACCCCCTGGTCTATGCGATTATCAGCGCCATCTCGCTGCTGTATCAGTTCTGGATCCACACCGAGGCCATCGGCAAACTCGGCGCCTTTGAGCTTGTGTTCAACACACCGTCTCACCACCGGGTTCACCATGCCACCAATCCTCAGTACCTAGACCGAAACCACGCCGCGATCCTAATCATCTGGGACCGGATGTTCGGCACCTTCGAGGAAGAAATCGAAGAACCGGTGTACGGCACGGTCAAGCCCTTAGAGAGCTTCAACCCCCTCTACGCAAACTGGTGGTACTTCGGCTTACTCCTCGTAGACCACCGCGCATCAACCACATCAGCCGACCGCCTAAAAGTGTGGTTCGGCCCCCCCGGATTCCGCCCCGCTGGACTCGCGCCCTACCCGGCCGCACAGCCGGTTCAACGGGCCACCCAAAACAAGTACAACCCCACGACACCGGGCGGCCTAAACCTGTATATCGGACTTCACTTTCTGACGGTCATCGGCGCCATGACCGCCCTGCTCTACCTCTCGGGGGACCTCCCCACGCTGCACGTCGCAGCCAGCGGAATATGGGTGGTCTGGGGATGCCTGAACTTCGGCGGCCTGTTCGAGCGTCGAAGCTGGACGCTGCCCTCGGAGGGGGCACGGCTGGTGTCCACCATCGCCGTCGCCGCCATCGTCGCTCCCCTCTCTATGATGGGCGTGGCGGTCGGTGTCGTTCTAAGCCTAGGATGGCTGTTCACCTGGCGCGATTGGATGGCGTCAGCGTAGCGCCCCACTGGCTCGGTAGCCCGCCGTCGCGTGGGCCAAGGTTGCGTCCAGCCCGTATTCTGCTTGCCAACTTAAATCTTCGCTGAGCGCCGCGCTGGAACAGACAAACGCCGGCGCCACCATCTGCCGATACTGCTTCAGGTCCAGCTGATTGGTTTTGCCCAGCAATTTAGAGCCCAGCGTGGCAAATGGAACCAAGGCCCGAAGTAACAATGCGGGCACCGGCAGCACCCGAACCCGTCGTCCCAAAGCGCGTCCCAGACCGGCCCAGAGCCGCTCGGTGTCGATCGCTTCGGGGTGACTGACGTAGTAGGTGTAGTGGCCGTCGCGTGTATCGTCGCTCATGTGCAGGATGCCGGTAATTACGTCGCGAACGTCTACAAAGCTCAGCTGCTGAGCCTGCGACCCCACCCGAATGCCCACGCCGCCTTGTGCCGCCTTGAACAGGGTCAGCGACGCAGAGTCGTTGGGGCCCAGCACAATGCACGGTCGGAAGCAGGTGGTGGGAAAGCTGGCGTCGCGGACCACAGCCTCCGCGCGCATCTTGGCTTCGCCGTACGGATCAATGGGATTTAATGGATCTTTCTCGGTCCAGGCACGGTCCAACGAAGAGGGACCCGCAGCAGCCAGCGAAGAGGCGAAGACCAGCCGCTTTGGGCTCCAAGATTGACGTTCCAGGCAATTAACCAGCTCTTTGACGGCTGTGAAGTTGATCGCCTCGTACACATCAGCCGTGGGTGCCGCAACGACGCCCGCGAGATGAATCACGACGTCGACTTCTGGAAGCGTCACGTCGCCGGCGAACAACGTGAGATCGCCCGCGAGGGTCTGCACCGCGTCGGGCAACTTCGCCGCTTTCGCGGGCGTGCGAACCAAGGCCAGCACGCTGTCTCCGCGATCGACCAGGGCCTGACACAGGTGAAGTCCGATAAAGCCCGTCGCGCCAGTTACCAGGTATCTCATAGGTTTATCGCTGCTCCATAAGCCACAATCGACCTATCTCCGCTGTCCACAACTGTCACGGTCAGAGGTCCGTGAAGCACTGGCGACACCCACACCGACTACACTGGTCTCATGCCGCAACGCCACTTCAGCCTCGGATTCCTGCTCCTCTGCGCGTGCAGCTCCCCGTGGCCCGACCCCCCACCATCCCAGACCGTCGACACCGCACCAAAAACCGCAGCCCCGCTGAACGTGTGCATCAATGAGTTCTCCGCGAACCCCACCGCGTCCACTGACTGGATTGAGCTACACAACCCCACCTCCAGCGGGCTGTCGCTGGCCGGCTACTTTCTCACCGACGACGCAGACGACCCCTACAAATACCCATTAGATACCTCGCTGTTCGTCGACGCAGGCGGCTACCTGCTGCTCACCGCAGACGGGCGAGCCGACCTTGGCCCAGCCCACCTGCCCTTCTCCCTCAACGCGGACGGCGAGACCCTGGGTCTGTTCCGTTTCGACGGCGCCGGCGAGCAGCTGACCTTCGGTGTCGTCGCCTCGGACTACACCTGGTCCCGCCAGCCCGATTGCTGCCAAGATCTGCCCGACTGCCTCTCCCAAACCCTCGACGGCACCCCCGAGTCTACCAACGGAGGCCGCCGATGACCCGCCTGCTGCTCCCCCTGCTGATCGCCTGCACCCCGTCGTCCACCATCGTCGAGAACCCCGATCGACTGGACGACGTGCCACCCGCCCAAGGCGCGGTCAATACTGGCGACCTAGGCGACATGAACCTGCCAACGCTCACGGCATCCCCACCCGGTGGCACCTTCGTCAACAGCCAAGAGGTCAGTCTCACCGTCACCGCCAGCAACGACCTCAGCCCGGACGAAGGCTCTATTTGGTACACCCTTAACGGCACGGCCCCTGTCGCCGGCCAATCCACCCTGTACACCACACCCATCACGCTCACCCAGAGCGCGCATCTGCGAGCCATCATCGAGATCAACGGGGCTACGATGGGCATCGCGCCTACTTTTTTGCTACTCGACGACTCGTTAATCGGTTGGTCCACCGACCTCCCCGTACTGACCCTGTGGACCGGCGGCGATGCGCCCGACAGTAAATCCGAGGACTACACCGCCTTCTCGCTCACTGTCTTCGAACCCGACGGCAGCGGCCGACTCACCCTCCCGACTTCCGCAAACCTAAGCGTCCGCGCCGGCATCAAAGTACGCGGCTCCAGCTCGGCCGACGCGCCCAAAAAACCGTACCGCATGGAGACCTGGCACCCGACCAACCCCGGCAACGTTGATCAAGATATCTCGCTGCTGGGTATGCCCAACGAAGCCGACTGGATCTTGTTGGCGCCGCTCACCTTCGATCGCGCCCTCATGCGAAACGCGCTGATCTTCCATTTGAGCAATAGCATCGGTCGATATGCGCCGAGGACGCGCTTCGTAGAGCTGTTCGTCGCCGAACGAGGAGAGAACCTAGGAACCGACGACTACGTAGGCGTCTACGTGGCCATGGAGCGCATCGAGCGGGATCGGGACCGGGTGCCGATTACCGAGCTTACCCCAACGGATCTCACCCTGCCCGAGCTCTCGGGGGGCTACCTGTTCAAAGAGGACCGACCCGGGCCAGGAGAGTCTGGGTTCTACGCAGGAACAGCCGGCGGTACCTTCTATTTTCAGCAGCCTTTCGTGTCGGTCAACCCCTCGGAGGCCGACCTCGCGCCCCAACAAGGCGCCTACCTCACAGGGCTGCTCGACGAGCTGGCGGGCGCCTTGGCCAGCCCCAGTTTCACCCATCCCACGACCGGCCGGCACTACGACCAGATCATCGACGTGGACAGCTTTATCGACAACCACATCCTCAACGTGTTCACCAAAAACCCCGACGCCTTCCGGCTGAGTGGCTACTTCCACAAAGACCGTGACACCGCGCTGCTCGCTGGACCCATCTGGGACTTCGACCGCACCATGGGCTGCATCGAAGATTCCCGCGCGGAAGACCCCACCTGGTGGGACAACTCAAACATCACCACCGACTGCACCTTCGTGTTCGAACATGGTTTCTGGGGCGGCTTATTCCGCGATCCGGCGTTCACAGAGCAATACTGGGATCGCTGGCAGGCGCTCCTCGACAACGAACTCTCCAGACAAACCGTCCACGCGAACATCGACGCTATGGCCTCCGAGCTCTCCGAGGCCGCTCCCCGAAACTTCGCCGCCTGGCCCAACTACCCACCCCGGGGCGGAAACCTCGCCGGCGAGGTCAGTCTGCTCAAGGCCTGGATCGAAGCCCGACACGACTGGATGAACGACTGCTTGACCCTCCCAGACCCCAGCATCTGCACCGGCAACTAGGGCCTCATAGCGCCGGTGTTACTTCGTAAGTACCTAGGTTTTCGATTGACTATGGCGTTCACATCACTACATTGAAGCGATGGAAGCCCACACCCACCACGAGCCCTCTACCGAGCCCTGCGACCACGACCACGACCACACCCACGCAAGCACTTCGCGAAGCACCTTAAGATTCGCCTTGGCCCTCACCGCGGGCTTCATGGTGGTCGAGGTCATCGGTGGTTGGTGGACCGGATCCCTCGCGCTGTTGGCGGACGCCGGGCATATGGCCTCCGACGTCGGGGCGCTCGCCTTGGCACTGGTGGCCGTTCGCGTCTCTGCACGTCCCGCCGACCGATACCAGACCATGGGCTACCAACGCGCCGAAGTCCTCGGAGCGGCCGTAAACGCTGGCGCACTCAGCGTGCTCGCCGTGTGGATCGCCGTCGAAGCCCTGACGCGGGCCGCTCACCCTTCAGAAGTCCTCGGCGGACCCATGATGGTGGTGGCCTCCATCGGATTCCTCGTCAACCTCATCGTCGCCTGGAAACTCCACGGCGCCCACGAGCACGACCTGAACACCCAAGCTGCCTGGCTACACGTCATGGGCGACCTGCTCGGAAGTCTGGGCGCCATGATCGCCGGCGCACTCATTCTAATGTTCGGCTGGACCTGGGCCGATCCCCTCATCTCGGTGGTCATCGCGATTATTCTTGTGGTCGGCAGTACCCGGGTTCTCAAGAGCGTTTGGGGAGTACTGATGCAAGGAGCCCCCGACTCTATCGACGTCGCCCAGCTCCGCCAGACCATCCTCGAGGTAGACGGCGTTTGCGAGCTCCACGACCTCCATGTTTGGACACTTAGACCTGGGAAAGACGTCATTTCTGTACACGCCGTGATGTACCCAAATGTGGTCATCGAGCCCACCTGCGTCGAGATCTCGGCGGTCATTCGGACCCAAATCCCCACTGCACACGTCACCGTCCAGCCCGAGTCAGCCTTGCGTCCGTGCCGCTAATCAGTTGCATAAGGATCTCAAGAAAAGATATCTTCGATCCGATAGGTGCCGTGACCACCTTGGTCGGAGGTTCCATGTCAGGCAAACTGCTCGACAGTATCGAAGTCCCCAATCGCTTTCGGCTGCTTCTCGCGACCCCGGGCGGGGAACCCGTGGCGTGCAAGCTCGAGGAAATCACACCCGAGTCCGTACAAGTCTCTCTCTCCAGCAGCACCGCTCCGGCCATCGGTATGTCACGTCCCGCCGAACTGTGGATTAGCGACAGCCCATCCGGCACCTCTGTGGTGGTCCCAGCCGTGGCCTGCAATCGCAACGAAGCCAACGATAAGTGCGTCTACACCCTCCAGTTCGTCGACCCCGGTGCCGTCGACGCGCTCCTTCACCGAGACTTGGTCCGCCTCTTCGACCGACGCCAGGCGTTCCGCGCGGTACCCCGTGAAGGCAACATCATCGACGTCACCGTCGAACCGCCCGAAGATGCCAACCTTGAGCCGCTTCGCACCACCATCGTCGACGTCTCCACCACCGGACTGGCCTTCGACGTACCCGTGGAGTTCGAGGCCGAGATGATTGTCTTCGATCATCTCACCGTGCACTTCCTGCTGCCCGGCAGCACATGGCCCAACGTCTTCGTCTGCCTGATCCGCAACCGAAGCTGGAAGAACCCCAACTTTGTCCGCTACGGCATCGAGTTCGAGGAGGCTCGAACCATTCAGTTCAAGACTCAGAAAGACCATGTCATCGAGTACGTGCTCAAACGCCGAGTCGAGACATCTAATGCCGGCGAAGAGCAGGGCAGCTTCGACATTCGGACGCTTCCACCTCCGGTCAAAAAAGCGAGCTGAGGCGCGAAGTTCAACCTCCTGTGGCACGGTGAGCGCCCGGAGCGCCCATGTCACCGCACACCCTCGTTGTCCACGCCCTACAGCCCCCTATCGTCCTCGTTCACGGAGGGGCGGGCTCCTACTTGGCGACCACTACACCCGAGCGCCGAAGGCTCAGGGGAGACGCCCTAGAACGGGCCGCGCTGGCGGGAATGTCGGCGATGAATGAAGGCGGTAGTCGCGCGGCGGTGTTGGCTGCCATCGCCGTCCTCGAGGCCGACCCCCAGTTCAACGCCGGTCGGGGCGCACGACTGCAAAAGGACGGCGCAGCACGTATGTCCGCGGCGATGATGAACGGCACCGAACTGCGTTTGAGCGCGGTGTACAACGTCGAGCACTGCTTACATCCCAGCGCGTTGGCCGACAGCTTGCAAGCGTCGGGAGACCGGAACCGCGACGGTCAAGGATCGGCCCACTGGATGTCCGTCCAAGGCATCGCGCCCCAGGACGTGCGCACCACCACCAACATCGCCCGGTGGCAAGCCCTGGTGAACGGCGCAGACCACGTCGATCGCGAGTCCGCCATCGGAGATGCCGATGAACACGACGTCTCGGCAGCGCGGGAGGCAAATCTGGCGGTCCCCGACGATCTGCTTCCACCGCCGGAGCGCCGCTACGGCACCGTTGGCGTGGTGGCCTTGGGTGCCGACGGGCAGCTGTGGGCCTGCACTTCGACGGGAGGTCGTGGCCATGAATCGGTCGGTCGGATCTCGGTCTCACCCACACCAGCCGGCAATTACGCCACCCCAGAAGTCGCCTTGTCCGCGACGGGGTTCGGTGAACAGATCTTGGACCTGAACCTGTGCGGTCGGATCGCCACCCGGGTCATCGACGGAAACTCCCTCGAAGACGCGCTCAAACGAACCTTCATCGAGGTTCAAGCTCACGGCGGACTGCTCGGCGTCATCGGGGTCACCGCCGATGGCTCCACCGGATACGCCCACTCCACCGAAGCCTGCGGTGTAGCCTGGGTGGACGCGACCGGCGTGGTCGGACGAGACGTGCACAGCTCTGGGGTCTAGCCGCGCAACATCTGGCTGCAGTTTCCCTACTACGAAAGCTGGTTTAAAGAAAATAGAGAGGACCCCATGACCGTCCGAAAGCCGCTCAACGTCCCCTACGAATCCTGGGTCGATCAACAGATCCGCTCGGCCGTCGAAAAGGGCTCCTTCGACAACCTTCCCGGTGCCGGAAAACCCCTCAAAGACCTTGATCGTCGCGATCCAAACTGGTGGATTAACCAGAAGATGAAGGACGAGACCTTCGACGGAATCCTGCCACCGCCGCTGCAGCTGCGCAAAGACGTTCAACAGAAGCTGAAGGCCCTTCACAAGCTGCCCACCGAGGCAAAGGTCCGCGAGGCTCTGGCGATTCTGAACGAGCAGATCCGAAAGGTGAATGCCACGAATATGTCGGGCATTAGCTCCAACATTGCGTTGTTAAACCTCGACAATCTGGTCGCCGAGTGGCGAAACCGTCGGCGATAGCAAACGCTGAGAGGATGCTCACGGTGAGAACGGGGTGAGATGCGTTCGCGTCCAGCCAGCCCTATGCTCAACACAACACCAAGCCGAGAACCACCATGTACCGCTTCTCTTCTTTGCTCGTGCTCGCCTCCGTCGGTTGCAGCGTTGACGCCCAAGCCGAGACGCTTACGTCAGATTCCGTGGGCCACTGTGCCGCCGCCGAGACCTCGCTCTTTCATTGTGAAGTCTCGAAGTCCAAGCACATCAGCTTGTGCCAGACCGCCGACAAGTCAGGTATTCAGTATCGATTTGGAGCCGTCGGCACGGTCGAGCTCAGCTTCCCTAAAGATGCGTCCACTGCCACGAGCGTGTTCACCTACGAAGAAAAGGCCCTCGCCCGCTCATTCGAGCGGGACGTGCACTTCACCAACAAGGCTGTCAGCTACACGGTCTTCGAGGTCACCGGTGGCGCTGGAGATGCGGGCGCCGGCGTCAGCATTACCGAGAACGACAAGCTGCTGGCCACGGTAACCTGCCTCAACGAGACCTGGACCGTAGACTTCGACACCATCAAAGCTGTACTCTCGGCAAAGTAGTCTGCGTCACGACGACAGCAGACCCCCGAGATGAGCAACCATGGTCACCGCATTCTGGATACTGCTGGTCGTCGCACACTTGGGAGCCCTGGACGTCTTGGTGTTCCACGCTTGGCAGGCCAAGGTTCCGTTCCGCGCGTCCAGCCGCACCGAAGCCCGGCTTCACGCTGTCCGCCATATCGCCTACGGCCTGCAGTTCTTGTGGATCGCCCACCTGCAGTGGCACGGCTGGGCGCTGTTGCTCCTGTTGCCGCTGTACGTCGTCGACGTGCTCGCCGCCTGGACCGATGTGTGGGTAGAGAACGACTCCCGCGCCGAAGTGGGCGGCCTTCAGCGCGGAGAGTACCTGCTGCACATCATCCTCTCCTTCTTGGTCGGCGGATACGCCATGGCCGTGGCCCAAGCGGCCACCGGTTGGTGGCACGAACCCACGGCGATTCTGTGGGCCGCGCCGGCCGTTCCCGAGCTCGCCCGAACCTACATGACCGTCATGGGAGCAAGCGCCATTGGGCTGGGACTCTGGGACTTTATGCCCGATCACTGGTTGGCTTTTCTCGCGCTTGACCGGAAGCGCTTGGGCGAGCATGTCCCGTCTCCGATGCCACTAAAGACACCCAAACGCATCGTCACCGAGGTGGTCCTCAAGGCCAACGCCCAAGACGTCTGGGACCGCACCATCGACGCCGCCAACCACGTCCAGTGGGACCTGCGCTTCGACGAAATTCAGTACCTCTCGCAGCCCAGCGCAGATGACGAGACCCGCGAGCTGCTGTACATCACCCGCATCGTTCCTGGCATCGCTATCCAGGGAACCGGCTCTTATCGAAACACCGATCACCTCCGTTCGTCCGCTTTTCGCTTCGACAGCGACGACCCCAAATCGCTCATGCACAACGGTAAAGGCGTCTGGACCTACATGCCCCAAGATGACGGCACTCTCCTGTTCCGCAGCGTGTACGACTACGACGCGCGCTTCGGCTGGCCTGGCGCTTGGTTCGATCATTTGATGTTCCGCCCGTTGCTCTCTCTGGCCACCGAGTGGAGCTTCGAGACCCTTCGGCGCTGGCTAGACGAGCCCGGCTTCGCCCCCGCCAGCCGGAGCGACCGCGCCTCCTTCGTCCGCTTCGCGATCCCCCGATTACTCGGTGCGGCGCTGCCTAAACTCCCGTTCGCAAGGGGATGGGTCGGCAGCGGAACCCTTGAGGAGCGCCGTGAACTGGTCTGATCCCACCGCGCGAGACGACCAGGCCCGCGCCACCCTGGCCCAGCTGGTAGCGTTCTATCAACGCTACCCCTGCGAAGCCGTCTCGCTGCACCTGTTGGGCGCGTCCGCCACGGTCTTGGGGGAGTTCTGGCAGGTCAGCGAACCGTTCGCGCGCATCGGCGACACCATGTGCCCCGTCGACGGGGACGGCCAACCAAAGACCGACGAGTGGCGAGCCTACGTGCACAGCTGCGAAGCCGGACAGCCGGTTCAGATCCGCACTGAACGCTGGTTAGACGCTCATATCGAAGACCTCGCTGCCGTCGAAGAGGCCGGCTGGGATCGTCAGTTTCAAGCCGAGGCAGACGCCAACGCCGACGACGCCACGTACCAGCGTCTACGGGACCACATGGCCGCCAGCTTAGGGGCTCGCCACGAAGACAGCCTGGCTCGACGGGGCGACTGGGCCGGCGAGACCGCTTTCGCTACGGGGCTCATCCGCGCGGTCCGCCACCTGCTCAACGACGGAACCGGGCTGCTCGCCATGTACTTCGGTCGGGCCGCCCGAAGCGTCCTCGCACCCAAGTCCAGGCCGTCTGACCAAATCACCGATCGCCAGGTGGTCTCCACCCTGGTCAGCAGCCTAATCGGCGCCTTCTCGAGCGCCGGATTGGTCCGACGGGGACTCCGCCTTCGCGCCCGAGGCCGCATCGCCAACGCCGACCAGTGGCCACTGTTAGAGTCTGTCCTCGGCGACCGCGCCCTCGAAGTCCATCCCACCTTAAGGCGGTTCTACAACAACCCGAGTTCTTGGGACGCCCGGGCTGCGTTCTCCTGCCCCAATGTGCTGGTTCGAATCATCCTCTCCGTGGTCCAGCGACTGACTGGCCAAGGCCTCTCCGAGAGCCGCGAGGGCAACACCTGGCCGGCCCGGTTCCACGTCTTCTCTCGCGAAGACGGCACCATGCACTTTGTCCGCGAGATCGACTGCGACGACCAGCTGCGGGTATTCGACTCCGATTTTGCGCCGGGTCAAACCGTCGACGGAACCCCCGCCGTCGTCGAGACCTTCCCCGAGCTGGGTGTGCGGGTTCCACTGGTTCCGCGCTTGCTTCACAACGGCGACTTGGTGCTGGGCGCCAACCAAGTGGTGTGGCGAGGCATCGCCCTACCGGCATGGGTTCGGGTGGCTTTTCAAGGCCATGTGGTCGGCGAGCGCAGCCTAACATTTAGCGGCACCGCGAATCTACGAATCGAGACTTGGGGCGGCTGGGCGGCCAGCTGGGTGGGCGTGCCGGTTCGGCTGGGGACGTTGACATACCAGGCGAAGCGAAGGACAGAGCAAGCCGGGAGCTAGTTTACGATTCCCCGCCGAATGACCACTTCCTCAACGCCTTCTGCGGTCATCACTTCGATCGCAACATCCGTGCCCTCGGGGCCCACCGCCCACGAAATGAACTCATCCAGATCCATGCCTTGGACCGACTCGCCATCTACCGAGGTGATGACGTCGCCCTGCTCCAGCCCCGCACGCCAACCGGGCGTATTGGGCAGCACCCGACCGATTCGGATGCCGGAGTTCACCTGCATCAGCTCGATGCCGATGCCGGCGGGCCGATATTCGGGGGCCTGGAGGTCCACGAGAACTTCGCCATTTTCGCTGAGCTTCACCGGTACCGCTGGGCCGCAAAGGCGAAGCTGACCCGCTTGCCGACAGGCGCGCAGCTGGCAGTCCTGGGGAACGGTGTCCAGGGTGAAGCCACCGGAAGAGTCGAGCATCGCGGTCCGGGTGCCGCAGCCCTCGACCCACACCGCACCGTCCATGGCTTTGACCGCAGCGTGCACACGCCCTTGGACGAAGGCGCTCAATCGGCGAGGAGGTGAAAGGCTACAGCGGACCTCACCGTCGATGGTGGCCCACTGGAAGTTAGACCGTTGGTAGCCGTCGAACTGCACCAGTCCCTCGCCGGACGCGCCTCGGGCCTGGAACGCAAGCACGTCGCCATCGAGCTGACCGTCTAACCGAATGCCCCGTCTGCCCCCAAACGCCACCAAGTGGGTGATTGTTGCGCCGGGTTCGAGCTTCACTACACATCGAACGGCAACGAGGTCGTCAGACACGGTCTGTTCCGAGGGGGCGTCTGCCGAAGAGGCCACGGGGCCTGATATTCTAGATGTGAAC
Organism: Rhodobacterales bacterium; assembly: GCA_009936995.1. GTDB lineage: Bacteria > Myxococcota_A > UBA796 > UBA796 > JAACDH01. Next base: position 14,339 of record JAACDH010000177.1, on the reverse strand, counting down.
TTCTCAACGCGCACTTTGGGATCAGCGACTTGCACGGCCTCGGGCGACGGCCACAGCCACCACAACGCGCCGAGCGCCAGGAACACCCCCGAAAAATACGCTGTGTTTCGTCCACGAGACATGCATCAACACTACCTCCTCACAAGTCGCCACACCAATGTCTTGACCGACTGTTACACTCCGATGATTCACACCTTCGGAGGAATCGTGTTCGCAATCCGCATGCTTGGTGCCACCCTGTTGACGTTCGCCGCCACAGCCCAAGCCGACGAACCCCTTGCGCAGCGCAACAGCTGGGACGGCTCGCTGGCGCACTTCCTCCATGGCACCTCCCTGGCCGCCGACACCGACGGCGACAACAAGGTCGACACCCTGGCGCTGCCGGCCAGCTTCGACGTAACCGCCGTCGACGTACCCGCTTCCGCTACCCTCGTACACGCCCAGCTGTATTGGGGCGGCACCCAAACCCAATCCTCCACCCCCGATCCGTGCACCTCATCCTCGCCGGACGCCGACCTCACCGTCACGTACGCCGACGGCTCGGTCAACGCCGTCACCGCCGACGCCTGCTACTGTGCAGACGGTGGTGCGGGCTCTTACGACGTGTGGTCCTGTCACACCGATCTCACCGCCGAAGTCACCGCCGGCGGCGCCACGATGATCGGCACCTGGACGGTCGACGACTACACAGGACGCATCAACAACGGCTCCACCGACAACGCCTCGGCGGCCCTGCTCTTGGTGTACTCCGACACCAGCCTGGGCGCGCGCCGTGTGGTGCTCTACGACGGTATCCAGACCCTCTCCGCCAACACGGTAAACCTCAGTCTATCCGGCTTCAACGCAGCAATTTCACCGTCTGGCAGCCTCACCTACTACACCATGGAGGGCGACAGCGCGGCCTCGGCCACCGAGTTCGTCGACGTCGCCGGCGTGCCAGGCGGCGGCTATCTTCGACTCAGCGACCCCGATAATCCCACCGACAACCCCATGAACCGGACCATCAACACCACCACACCCACCCAAACCGGCGTGGTGGGGGTCGACATCGACGCCTTCGACATCTCCACTGCGCTCACCGCCCTCGACAGCAGCATCGACGTCATCTTTGGCGGCGGCAACGACAAGTACTGGCTGGCGGTCAACGTGGTGGGCATGGACCAGCTCCCCTACATCATCGCGACCAAGGAGGGCGCACTTCAGATTGATGTGAACTCGGACGGCGTGATCAACCCTGGTGATACGGTCCGATACACGATCGAAATCACCAACGGCGGAACCCTAGATGGCTTTGCCGATGTCTCCGACGTCATCCCCGCCGAAGCCGCCAGCTACACGGTCGTCGACGACGGCACGGGCATCAACAACTCTACGGCCACCGACGCACTTATCGACGGCATCCCAGTCACCGCCGGCAACAGCGTTACCGTGATCATCGACGTAGTCATCGCCGATGTGGCTGACGAGAGCATCCTGTCCAACACCGCGTTTGTCCTCGACGTCACCAACAACGAGATCACCGAGGCCATCGCCGACGACCTGAACATCCGACGCGATGGCGACGCAGATGACGTCTACGACAACGACGACAACTGCCCTGACATCAGCAACCCCGGCCAAGAAGATGTTGACGGCGACCTGGTGGGCGACGCCTGCGACAGCTGCCCGAACGACTCCAACAACGACCAGCTGGACTTCGACGGCGACATGGTCGGAGACGCCTGCGACAACTGCTTTTCCGACTCCAATAACGCCCAGACCGACACCGACACCGACCTGGTGGGCGACGCCTGCGACAACTGCACCACGGCGGCCAACTTTGACCAACTGAACAGCGACACCGACACCCTCGGCGACGCCTGCGACAACTGTCCTTCTATGGATAACCAAGACCAGACCAACGTAGACGGCGATTTGTGGGGCGACGCTTGTGACAACTGCGCCGGCACCGCGAACGACGCTCAGACCGACACCGACGGCGACTTACTCGGCGACGTCTGCGACAACTGCACCACCACCGACAACTTTGACCAACTCGACAGCGATGGCGACCTGGTGGGCGACGTCTGTGATAACTGCGCCTCCACACAGAATTTCGACCAACTCGACACCGACGGCGATCTACTCGGCGACGACTGCGACAACTGCAGCACCGTGTCGAACGCCTCCCAGACCGACACCGACGCCGACGCCCTCGGTGACGCCTGTGACAATTGTCCCACGGTTAGCAACCTGGCCCAAATCAACACTGATGGCGACCTTCTCGGCGACGACTGCGACAACTGCCCGGCCGCCGCCAACGACGCCCAAGCCGACGCAGACGCCGACCTGGTGGGCGACGCTTGCGACAACTGCCTCTCCGATGCCAACGCGGCCCAGCTCGACGCTGACGGTGATTCGGTAGGGGACACCTGCGATAACTGCGACATCATTCCCAATGTCTCCCAGCTCGACACCGACGGCGATCTACTCGGCGACGACTGTGACAACTGCCCGGTCAACGCCAACACCTCCCAGCTCGACACAGACGGAGATCTACTCGGCGACGCCTGTGACAACTGCGACCTCGTCTCCAACTCCGCGCAGCTCGACGCAGACGGCGACACCGTGGGAGACCTGTGCGACAACTGCGACGGCATCGCCAACGTCTCCCAGACAGACGCCGACGCCGACTCGGTGGGTGATGCCTGCGATAATTGTGTCTCCAACAGCAACCTCTCGCAGCTCGACACCGACGCCGACCTCGTGGGAGACGTCTGTGACGTGTGCCCCACTGTCTCGGATCCGGCCCAGATCGACACCGACATCGACGGCACCGGCGACTTCTGCGACGTGTGCCCGAACATCTCCGACCCCGCTCAGTCCGACGCCGACGGCGACCTGCTCGGCGACGCCTGCGACAACTGCCTACTCACCGCCAACCCACTCCAGAGTGACTTCGACAGCGACAACGTTGGCGACGACTGCGATAACTGCGTCCTGACCATCAACCCCACCCAAATCGACACCGACGGCGATGGCATCGGCGACATCTGCGATGACTGCAACGCCGACCCCACCGACGACGACGGCGATGGCGTACCCAACCTATGCGACATCTGCCCCGGTTTCGACGACAACGGTCCCGACCCCGATGGTGACGGCGTGGTCGACGGCTGCGACATCTGTCCGGCCGGCTCCGACTTCGACGACCTCGACGGCGACACCGTGCCCGACGCCTGCGACATCTGCCCAGTGTTCAGCGATCTGGTCGACACCGCCACCGATGGCACACCCGACGGCTGCGACCCCTGCCCCAATATCACCTTCGAGGTCGATAACGACGGCGACGGCGACCTCGAGTGCGATGACTGCGACGACAACGACGCCCTGCTCAACCTCCTCGACAGCGACGCCGACGGTCTCACTAGCTGCGACGGCGACTGCGACGACTTCAACGACACCATCGCCCCCGGGCTGGCCGAAGTCGCAGACGGAACCGACCAAGACTGCGACGGTATCGTCGATGAAGGCACCATCTGGTACGACGACGACGGCGACGGCTACACCGAAGAGGGTGGCGACTGCGACGACAATCTGACCGTAGCTTCTCCAGCGCTTACCGAAATCTGCGACGGCATCGACAACAACTGCGACGGCACCGCGGACGAGGGCAGTGACTGTTGGGACGACGACGGCGACGGCTACTGCGAAGACCTGGTGTTCTGTGCCGACGGCGCCATCCCCGGGGACTGCGCTGACGCCGATGCCACGATTAGCCCAGGTGTAACCGAAGTACTTGGAAACGGAATCGATGACGACTGCGATGGCGTCATCGACGATGGCGTACTTGATGGCGACGGCGACGGCTTCACAGTCGACGCCGGCGACTGCGACGACAACGACGCCACCGTGTGGCCCGGCGCACCCGAGCTTCCCGACGGCATCGACAACGATTGTGACGGCACCACCGACGAGGGAACCGAGCTCTACGATGACGACGGTGACGGCATGAGCGAGGCCGAAGGCGACTGCGACGACACCAACGACACCATCTACGACGGTGCCCCAGAGGTGCCCGAGAATGGCATCGACGACGACTGCGATGGCGACGTCGACGAGAACGGCTTCTACACCGACGACGATGGCGACGGTTTCTCCGAAGCGGCCGGCGACTGTGACGACGCAAACGACCAGATCTCCCCCGAACAGACCGAGCTCGAGAACGGAATCGACGACGACTGCGATGGCGACATCGACGAGGGCTTCTTCGACAACGACGGCGACGGCTACTCGGTCAACGAAGGCGACTGCGACGACAACGACGGCTGGGCCAACCCCGGTGCAGCCGAGATCTGCGACGGCATCGATAACAACTGCAATGGCGCGCTCGACGAAAACTGCAACGGCGGCCAAGCGGTGCTTCCACCCAAGGCCAGCTGCGGCTGTACGTCTATCGGCAGTACGTCGGGGTGGGGCATGGTCGCCCTACTCCTTTTGGGACTACGCCGGCGACGATAGCCCCTACAACGCCGTGTTCGTGCTCTCGATCAAGTCGATGTTGTACGCGTCGGCACCGGTAGAGACGCTGCCGTCTTTCGTGTATTCCCACCGAAGGATGTGCGGACCGGACGGTACTTGCAGGACATGCTGGGTCCAGGGGTAAGAGCCGGACCACGAGGCCATCTCTACCCCGTCGATCTTGAAGCGGAGAAAGTCGAAGTTGCTCTCGGAGTCGCCTTGGAACCAGAACGACAGCTCGCCATCGGCGGTGAACTCCAACGCTACCTCTAGGGCCGTGGACTGGCCATCACCGATATTTGAACTCGTCGCGCCAAAACCACCTTCGTAAAAGTTGACAGGGTTGACACGCCACTGAGCCACGCTCCAGTATGCATCCAGAATGCCCAGCTCGAAGTCCTCGATCCACTCTCCGCAGTCCAAGTCGCCGTCGCGACCATCTGCGAGCTCATTGCAGTCGTTATCGATGCCGTCACAGACCTCTTCGGCGCCGGGATTGATGGCGGCGTCTTCGTCCCAGCAGTCGTCACCGTTCTCGACGTAGCCATCCGGCATAATACAGGTGTCCGAGATCATCTCGGGGTTGCCATAGCCATCGCCATCACTGTCTTCGTACCAGACCAATCCCTCGAGGCCGTCGTCGACAATACCATTGCAGTTATTGTCGAACCCATCACAGATTTCTTCGGCTTCCACATTGCTTTCGGCCAAGCTATCGTCGCAGTCACCGTTGTTTGTGGAACGACCTTCAGGCACCCCGCAGGTGTCGTCGAGGGTGTCGCCGTCTCCAAACCCATCGCCGTCGGCATCCAAATAGGTAGGAATAAAGCCCTTTCGACATTCCACAACCTCCTCCTCACAGCCGAGCAGGGAAGACGCCGCCAATAGAAACACCAGTGAGATACGTGCAGACACTATCGACCTCCAGTCTCCTATCTTACAGGAAAAGATCGCGCCCCACGAGCAACCCACCACCAAACAGAGCTATGGTACACCCAACCCGGAGATTAACGTGCGCTATGTCCTACTGTGCCTGCCTTTTATCATCCTCGGCTGCAGCTCTGAAGAGGCCGAAGACCCCACCAACCCGGTCGACACCGACACGCCCCCAACCACGTCGACCACGTCCACCACGTCCACCACGTCCACCACGACAACGGCTACAACGACGCCTCCCGCCGATCTGATCGACAACACCTACGTCATCGACATCAGCTCGGGCACTTGGATCCAACCGGCCGGTGTGGGCTTTATCATCGGGAGTTTGCTCGAACAAGAGCTCCTGCTCGGCATCACCGACATCCAAGGTCCCGACCTGTACATCATCGGCGCGCTCAGCGATGGCGTCAGCGGGCAAGACCTCTGCACCACCACGTTCACGACGCCCACCCCCGCCGATTTCAGCGCCGACCCCTACTTCGAGCTGATCACCAACGAGATCGTCCTGAGCGTTAGCGGCGCGGATCTGATCATCGCCGACGTGGCCATCTCCGGCACCTTCTCGGCCGACCTAAGCCAAATGCAGGACATGTCCTTCGCCGGCATCGTCGACACCAGTAGCCTCGATATCCAGCCGGGCGAAACTTGCGATCTACTCGGCTTGTTTGGCGTCAGCTGCGCCCCGTGCCCCGCGCCCAGCACGAACAACACCTGTCTTGCCATCGAAGTCGTCGACCTGACGGGCCAAGGCGTCAGCGGACCCTTACAGACGGTGACCGAGGCCGACATCGCCGCCGACCCCAATTGTCTCTAAGTACTGTTGAACACAGAAGCGCCAGGAGGCCTTCGAAACTCGCAGTACCCAACACACCGCCTAGCGGTGTCCTGACGAGTTTTGTACGCTTTTAGTCTCGCAAACACGTGAAAATCTGGTAGTCAGCAACAACCGCCTAGGAACGTCCCATGGATCTGCGCATCTCGTCTGTCGCCGCTACCGTCTTCCTCCTCACCGCCTGCGGTGGATTGTCCGACTACAGCAAGGTGTACGACACGGGTCTGAATGCCGGTCCGAACACCAATACCAACACCGGAACAGGTTCGGGAAATGGAACCGGCACCGGAACCGGTACCACCGGCACGGGTACCACCGGCACCACGGGCACAGGAACGAGCACCGGTACCGGGACAGCAACCGGAACCACGAGTAGCTGTAATCCGCCCAACCTTTTCGACCTCACGCCTACGGGACCCGCCGGCGGCAACACCACTCCGGTCTGGGTCGGTATCGGTTTCGACGGCATCGCCGACGGCGGCGATATCGTCGATATGCAGCTCAACGGAACGGATTCTTCCGCTTGGTTGACCTACCACTTCTACGACGACGTCTTTGCGCTCATCTGCTCGGCCATCTTCGACGCCAGCACCTCACTCACCCCCAGCGCTGGCGCCTGGAACACCGCCTCAGGCGGCATCGTCCACGAGGGCTGGTCCATCAACTTGACCACCAACAGCGGCTTCACCGACTATCCCACCTTCGCCGGTGTAGGCCACACCGACGCCCGCGGTTGGGCGGCGGCTCGTAGTTGGCGGATCGGCATAGGCGAGATGGTCGACATCGAAACGAGTCTCCGCCCGGTCGTCGAGTCGACCAACCCCGGCGATTGGAACACGCTGTTCGCCGGAAAGGCCTTCTCGTTGTACCTCGATCTTGGCACGGCAAATGACCAAGAAGTCGGCTACGCCTTCCAGTATACCCACAGCTGCTACGATGTAAACGCCAGCAGTACAGTCACAAACGCGCCCACAGGTGCAGCTGGCTACAACGGCTACGTCACCGCCTACGACTGGAACATTTTGCGCATGACGGAGTTATAGGGATTACGTCTCAATGCGGTGTTTCCATGACTCGCGTTTCCTTCGGCCTGCTTTTGGCCCTCGTGGCTTGTCAAAAAGCCCCCACGCAACCCACTGTTGCCGGGCAAGCACAGGCCCCTATAAAGACGCCCGCCACCGCGGTTGACGTTCCCATGGCCACCAGCGAGCTGCTGTTGTGGCGCGTAGAAAAGGACGGTGTCAGCAACCACCTCTTCGGCACCTGCCACTTGCCCATTCCCTTGGACTACGCGCTCCCACCTGCGCAGCAGCCTCCCCTCACCGATGCCCGCCTGGTGGTCACCGAGTTAAACATGAGCCAGCTCGACCCCATGCAGATCATGGCCAAGCTCTACGACCCCAGCTACTCCCTTAGCACCCAGCTCGGCCCCGAGGCCTGGCGCAGCCTGCTCTTCCGCTCCCGGCCCGCCCTGCCCGCCACCATGCTCGAGCACATGCCTCCCTGGACGGCCCTGGTCATCCTCGAGATGCAAGACGCCACGCCTCCTCCAGAGAAAGCGCCACCCAAGTACGCCTTTCTCGACGCCGCAATTCATGGTGAGGCGGTCGAGAGCGGCGCGGACAGCGCGGCCCTCGAGACCTTCGAAGAGCAACTTGCCGTGATGAACATCTTCAACGAGCAGAGCCTGCTGCAGCTTCAACAGAAAACAAGAGGCGAGCCTTCTCCACAGAAAGAGGCCGAGATGGACGCCATCATTCAGGCCTGTCTCTACAGCAAAAGCGCTCCCCTTGAGGCGCTCCTCCAAGACGAGGCCTACGCAGCCTCCATGGGCGACCTGCTCGACGTACGCAACAACAACTGGATGCCCAAACTCGAAGCGATGTTCGCCGATGGAGGTGTATTTGTCGCGGTTGGAGCTGCCCATATGTTCGGGAAGAGTGGACTGCTCACACAGCTCAAGGCCAACGGTTACACCCTCAACCGCCTCAGCGCTGAGCGGGCTGTCGATCCGCCCTGGAAACCAGATCCCACAGCCGACAAGCCCCCGTTCGACGAAGGCGGTCCCGTCGACGAAGCCGCCGTCGAGCGCTGGTCCTACGTGCTCACCAACATGCTGACCTCAGCGGTCTGTTCCGACCAGAACCCGATGGTATCTTGCCTGGTCGAGACCCAAGAGTTGTGCACCGAGAGCGTGCAAAAATCAGTTCCTCTGTGCGTCTCTCAATGGGCCGATCAGCTGCCCCAGGGCGAGGCGCTGATCAGCGATGTCATTCAAGCCCAGGTCGCCGGATGTGTCAGCGCCGATTTGATGATCTCCGCCATCAGTGGACCGGGAATCTCCGAGGCTGAAGCGTGCGCCCCAATCCGTCAAGCCATGGAACAAGCAGGACTATAGCGTTCGAGCTATTCCGGCATAGGGTCTGCTTCAGGCGCAGACGGCCCACAGCGCTTGAACGAGGTGTACACCAACCTCTGCTCAAAGCCCAATGTATATCCGAGCACGCCAAACACAGCGGACATGCTCTCCACCGAAGGAATCGACTGTCCATCGACCACCCGAGCCCGCAGGTGAAGCTGCCCGTTGCTGGTCCGGAGCTTCACCCAGCCATCGCCGATCTTGAACTGCTTGGGGAACACCACATCCATCTGTGTGGCGGCACCTGCGTCGGGAAAGAAGGTCACCACGTCGCTCTCTGGGCTGCGTGGCGCATCGGTGATCGGTACCTTCTGCTCCAGAACCAGGCCGTTCCGTTCGTCATCCCAACGGACTCCAGATGTCGCAGTCGCTCCCAGCTCGCGTTCCACCAGCGAACGCACCAAGTTGGCCGGGGTGATTTCTGTGGCGCCACCTGCGTCATTCGGCGACTCGCTAGTTAGCCCAAACAAGGGATGAACCCCCACATCAATCACAATCTTGTCCGCGCTCTCTCCGTCCTCGGTCTCTTCCAGGTCGACTCTCAGATCACGCCAGACCCCCTCGACCAATCGGCCGCTGAACGCGCCCTCAGAAAGAACGTCTTTGCGACCCCCTGTGCTGAACATCGTGGGCGGCTGAAACAGGGCAATAGACATCTTGACGTCGCCCGCCACATCCCAGCAGCCCATGGGTCCGGTGAGCATCTTGTGCGCCCGGTCTTCCCAGCCAAACACATCATCAAGGTCGACGCCCTCGGGGGCAGCCGCCAGGGCCACAGCCATCCACAACCACATCTCAGCCTCCTAGGATGCGCAGACCGAGGCCAATGCGCTGGATGGATCCATCGGCCGTGAGCCGGTGGGAAAGATCGACGGAGAGTGCCTTGAAGGCGAGTCCTCCCTGTCAGATGACCTCGTCGCCCAAGCCGAAGTTCGGAACGTCGGTTCGACCTTCGGTCAGCCACCAGACAGGCTCTGCACCGACGAAGACGCCCAGCTTGCCCAGGTTACCGATCAGATCGGCTCGGGCCGTAAAACCCTGGGCACTCTCGAGGGGACCAGGCGTCCCGCGAAACAGAATTTGATTGTGTACCCAGCCGGGTCCCAGCCTCAGACCCACATTCGACGCGTTCAGACCGAACATAATGGCCGTGGATAGGTCGCGGCCCTGAGTGCGCTGACCGGATGGGAACTCGGCAGTAAAGCTCGCATCCCACGACATCGCCACGTCCCGTTCCAGCTGGAATCCTCGGCGTCCTACCCGCAGGCCCAACCACATGGGGTCGTAGTCGATGTCTGCGGCCTGGTGATGGACCCACGCGATTCGAGGCCGAAAATACCATCCTCCGCCCCATATCGACCGGTTGCTTCGCCACATCTCCGACATTGGCAACAGATCGGCCAGTTGTCCGGCGTCGGGGTCGGCGAGGTTCTCGCGGGCAGTTTGCTCGAATTCGTCCAAGGCAGAAGGCAGGGCCAGGTCTTGGGACGACGGCTCGTCTACGACGTCTTCGGACGCTGTGTCGTCGGAGGGCTCCGGTGCCGAGACGGTGGATTCATCAGCCTCCTCGGAAGGTGGCGCCTCTTGTGCCGCGGCAAGCGCTAACAACAGCCAGATCATGTAGGCCTCCTGCTATTCGAGTGCGTCAAGGTCGTAGTAGAACGCGCTGACCGCCTCGAAATTCAACGTCACAGAGATTCTTTCACATTGTCCTTCCGTGATCGGCGCGAGGTCGCTGGTGAGGCGCAGCAGGTTCTCGAGGGTGCCGACGACTCCAGGATCGACGGTCTCGCTCGCTACGACGGCCAGCAGGGCATCCGAGAACAGCCCGCCAGCCAGGACACCGTGCCAAGTACCGGTGCTCTCATCGTAGTCCAAGCGCAGACGGACATCGGTGAGGTGGAGCTTGATGTCGGCGTCGAGGATGCTCACCGCAAGGGCAAACTGGGGTAATTCGACATCGACCCGTCCGTCGACGATGGACGCATCCAACGCCTGTTGGCTGTCGGCCGTTCGGTCCCACTCGTAGGTTTGACCCGCAATAATCCGATCATCTGAGCCGACCACCGGGTTGCCCAATGCGGCGCTGACCCGCACATCCACGCAAGCGTCGTCCATGGGGTCGTCGAGGTCGACCAGCTGGACGGTGAGCAGCAGGTCGCCCGCGTTGATACTCGATTGAAGCAGGGGTTCGATCGCCGCCGCCTCGGTGAGTTCGAGGACCGGTAAGATCTGCGCGAAGCCGTTGTCGATGCCCTCATCTCCCTCTACGTTGACGTAGTCCCCTACAAAACAACCATTCGGGTCGCCCTCCACACTGACCCGGCCGTCGAGGTCGAAGCCGTCGCTCAGGCCATCGGCGCTGGCCCGCGCGAAGGTAATTGTACGCATCACCATCACCTGGCTGTCGCTGTCGCCATCACAGTCAAGATCCGCCACCGAGGTGGGTTCCACCTGACCGCCACAGGCCAGCAACAGCATTAGGGGCAGCATGTCTCGCACCATCACCTCGCTTCGCCACCGTAGCAGGGCATCGGCCGCAGATCTGCTCAGCGGAACCGATTTTACCCACAGGGGTCCGTGAATTTACGTTCCGACAATGACCGACTCGATATACTCACAGCCATCGGAGGTCTGGATGTTTCGCGGCAAGTTACGACCCGCACTCACACTGCTCATCATGGCGTGCAGCAGCCCGCCTGTGGTACACAGCCCCGACTTCGGACTGGGGGAGGAACCAGAGGTTGTTCCACCACAAGCGGTACTTCGGCGACTCACCCAGGCCCAGTATCTGAACTCTCTGGCCGACGTGCTCACCCCCGACGTGTTGCTGCCCTCTCGCCTCGAACCGGACATCGTCGAAGACCGGCTGATCAGTATTGGCGCAAGCATCAGCGCGATCTCTCCCCTGGGTGTCGAGCGATACGAAGACGCCGCCTTCCTCATGACCGATCAAGTGTTCGAGCCCGGCCCCATCCGCGACGCACTGGTGCTTTGCGCCCCCACCGACATCGTCGACGACGCCTGTGCACGGGCGACGCTCTCCGACCTGGGCCGAAGCGCCTGGCGCCGTCCCCTCACCGCAAGCGAGCTGGACATCGTCACCACCGTCGCCAACGACGCCGCGAACACCCTCGAAGACTTCTACCAAGGGCTGTCTTTCGGCGTGGTCATGCTGCTGCAGAGCCCAAACTTTCTGTACCGCATCGAGCTGGGTGAGCCCGATCCAAACAATCCCGGGGCCTGGCGCTACTCCGACTACGAGATGGCCAGCCGCCTGTCCTACCTGCTGTGGAATACCACACCGGGCGCCAAGCTTCTCGAAGCCGCAGCCGCGGGAGAGCTCACCCAAGAAGACACCTTGGTCGAACACATCGATCGCATGCTCGAAGACGACCGAGCCCGGCGCGGTTTTCGGAACTTCATCACCGAGATGCTAGACCTGCAGGCCCTCGACGGCCTCAGCAAGGACACCACCGTCTTCCCAGCCATGTCGGCCGCCCTAGGGCCCGCAGCCCGCGAAGAGACCCTCAAGACTGTCGAAGCCCTGGTGTTCGACCGCGACGAGGACTTCCGCAACTGGCTCACCACTCGCAAGACCTTCATCGACCCCAACCTGGCGATGATCTACAACGTACAAGCGCCCAGCCAAGCCGGTCATGCCCTGACCGAGCTGCCCATGGACCAAGCGCGGCTGGGGCTCTTGGGCCAGTTCGCGGTCCTCGCCCGGTACGCACACCCGGTCAGCACCTCGGCCACCACGCGCGGGCGCTTCGTACGCGAAGTCCTGCTCTGCGAAGAGGTGCCCGACCCACCCGCCGACGTCGACACCTCCATTCCAGAACCTTCGCCCGACGCACCCACCCGACGCGAGCGGGTGGCTGCCCACCTCGACAACGCGTTCTGCGCCGGCTGCCACGCGTTCACCGACCCCATCGGCCTTGCCCTCGAGAACTTCGACGGCCTGGGCGTCTACAGAACCACCGAGAATGGTTCTAACATCGACGCTTCAGGTGATCTCGATGGCGTCCCCTTTACCGACGCCGTGGGCCTGGCCATCGCTCTACGCGAGCATCCCGGCCTCACGCCATGCATGTCCGAGACGCTGTACGCCTACGCCGTGGGCCACCGACCCGAGCTCCAAGAGTTGGCTGCGGTGAGCTGGATGCACGGCCGCTTTATCGAAGAGGACTACTCCATGAAGGCCCTCCTCCGCGAGGTGGCCATCAGCCAGACATTCCGCGCTGTGGGAGCCCAACAATGAGTCGCTTCATCCTGCCCCGTCGCACCGTACTTAGCGGACTCTTCGGCGGCACCGCCCTCAGCCTCGGGCTGCCTCCGCTCGAGGCGATGTTCAACGTAAACGGCAACGCCTACGCCGATGGCGGCGCGCTGCCCAAGCGGTTCGGCATGTTCTTCTGGGGCAATGGCAACCGGCCCGAAAAGTGGACACCCCTGGCTTCCGGCTCCACCTGGGACCTCTCCGAGTCCCTGCTGCCCTTGGCGGCGGTAAAGTCCCATCTCACCGTCGTCAGCGGCCTCGAGGTGAAGTTGGTCAACGACGCGCCCCACGGCACGGGCGCCGCCGGCATCCTCACCGCAGCACCCCTCGATCTGCAGGGCAACTTCACCGCCGCCAGTATCGACCAGGTCATCGCCCAAGAGGTCGGCAACGACACCCTTTACCGCTCCCTCGAGACCGGCATCGACACGGCGACCGGTCGCAGCTACAACGGCCCCAACAGCAAGAACCCCACCGAGACCTCGCCGCATACGCTGTTCGCGCGGATCTTCGGCGACACGTTCCGCGAGCCCGGCGACCTCACCATCGACCCCAAGCTGGCCCTGCGACGAAGCGTGCTCGACGCAGTCATGAACGACACCACGGCCCTGCAGAACCGCGTTGGCGCCAACGACAAAATCCGTCTGGAACAACACCTAGACGGCATCCGCGACCTCGAACTGCGCCTGGTCCGCCTCGAAGAGGACCCGCCGGCCCTCGAAGCCTGTCTGCTCCCCACCGAGCCCGACGCCGACTACCCGTACATCGACGGTCGGCCTCAGCTCGCGCTCACCAACAGTGTCATGGCCGACCTCATCGCCATGGCCTTCGCGTGCGACCAAACCCGCGTGATCAGCCACTGGTTCAGCGACCCAGTCAGCGACACGCTCTACCCCGACGCCACCGCTGGCCACCACGACCTCACCCACAACGAGAGCGGCAAACAGTCGGGCGTACAAGCCATCACCGTCCAGTGCATGGAGGCCTACGCCGCCGTGCTCGCCGCCATGGCCGCCATCCCCGAGGGCGCCGGAACCCTGCTGGACAACAGCGTGGTAATGGCCTGTTCCGAGGTTTCACTAGGACAAACGCACGCCATCTCGGACATGCCAGTGCTGTTGGCGGGCTCGGCCTGCGGCGTGCTGAAGACGGACTACCACTACGCGTCGGCGGGCCAAGAGAGCACCAGCAAGCTGCTGCTGACCCTCCTGCAAGCGATGGACATCAGCGCGTCAAGTCACGGGGTCGGCGCGTGTTTTGCCGATACCACGTTGTCGGACCTGTTCGTCTAGTCAGCCCGTGTAGACGTTCGCAATGGCGCCGGGGTTAGGTATTTTAGGTAGGGTCAATTTTAGGTAGGGTCAGGT
>JAACDH010000176.1 GCA_009936995.1 Rhodobacterales bacterium | reverse complement strand
CGTTATAGGTGTTGGTGACGACCATACCTTCGCCGACATTACCGTCGCCAAACGTCCACTCTGCGTTGGTGACGTCTTGCAAGTTATCCGCGGATTCGACAACGCAGTTCAGGTCGAACGGAACCACACCAATGGCGAGATCCGGAGAGACCTGGTGGGAGCAACTGAACTGGGCGCCAGGGCCGTAGAGCGGGGTGATACCCTCGATATCGTCCGGTTGAGGGAAAACGTTGTTTTCGCAAGCCGGTGACGTCCAGTACATGATGGCTTCGAGCAGCTCGGGGTCGTTGCAGGCTTCGCCTTCGTCACAGGAGTGACCCAGGCCCATGAAGTGACCGATCTCATGCACTGCCACGGCGCGAATATTGCTTTCGCCGTTGCATGTGCCGGCTTCGACGGCGTCTTGGCTGGTGAAGTCGACGTTGTCGTTAAAGCTGATGTCGCCGTTACGGGCGTGAGCGTACTCTTGGCCGAACAGGTTGAAGCCGAAGCCGAAACGAGAAACGAGCGTTGCACCGAGCACACCGGCTTCCAGCGTGCCGTCGGGGTCGTTGAAGCTGAAGTGATTTTTGGGATCGTTCAGGTCGAACGTGGTGGCGTTCTCATAGTCGCCCCGGTACTCAAAATCGTAGCTGACACACGGAACATCCTTCCAAGACGCGTAGGAGGCCTGGAGCATCTCGAGGCAGTACGTGGAGGGGACGCTTTCCTCGCACTCGGGCTGGACCCAGTACGGGATTGGCATATCTTCAGGAAGCCAACCGTAAGGGCTGGGGTCGATGTGCTTCCAGGCCATCGCTTGGCTGGGCGCGAGCGCGGCCATTAATGCGGTCAGGGCGATGATGCGGTTCATCGGACAATCCTGCGGTCAATAGTGTTGATGGCTTCGGTCTTTTCGAGGCTCAAACCTGGGATGCGCTTGCCGTCCCAACCTGTGTCGAGGCGGGTTTGTACCTGCTCCATTAGGTCGTCCAAGTAGACGCGATCTTTTTCTTCCGGGTGGGGAAGGAAGCGTGCGTCAAAGTAGCTCGACTTGCCGTGCCAGGTGACCGCGTACCTGCGGTTGACGTCTGGCGCGCGTCGAATCGTGTACTTCCCAAGAAACTTGGCGACGGGAACGTAGCGACCAAGGTCGTTGCGGGTGAGAAACACGAACATCTCTTCGGTGACGGTGAAGCGCGCGCGTCCTTCCAACTCGGTAGAGACGGCGCCGTACGTTCCGCCCAGAGAATCGATGGTGATTTCTGAAGGTTGGTCCGGCCCTTTGAAGGTCTCGCTTATGGACAGCCGCGCCCGAGTCCAGACCAGACCGTGGTCGTCGATCTCGGTCCAAACTTCTTGGACCGTGCCGCGCACGATATAGTCCGAGGCGTCGGTCATTTGATCGACGCTCAGCGGTGCTAGTGAGGTTGCACGTGCGCTTTCGACGGGCATTACAGTCATCGTTCCGGTCGCGAGGACCGTTGCGAGGACCAACTTGGATAGGATTTTCCGAGCCATCCATTCACTCCTGTGATTCGACGCCCAGCTCACATTTTGGTGAGCAAGGCGCTCCATATAGCATACCGCTGACGACTCTGAACGTGCGATCTCTTGTGGGGCTGTTAATGATCGCCCCTAATCCGGGGGCTTCGTCTTGCGATCACTTGCTAGAAAAAGTTAGCAAACGTCGCCGACAGGACACCAGGGAGGTTGACTTATTCAGTCCGGTCTTGTACCCCTACGCTGACGCTCTCCCCGCGCTTAAAGCTCGGGGCGTAGGTAAATATCTAGTTTCAAGGGTGTTATTCACCCGAATCGGGAGTCGGTCCAGCATGTTCCGCATCCGCAACTACAGTCTCGCGCTCATTCGCCTCTTCGCGGCGATGGTCGTACTGTTGATTTCCGTACCTGCGCTCGCGCAGACGGAAGGTCAGCTTCATATTACTTTCTCGGAGGCCGAAACGGGTTCTCCTGCGTACAAGGTGACGGTGACGCTCACGGGCGCCAACCTCATCGGTGGCGCGCAAGAGAAGCTCACGGACGTGAACGGCGAGGTTCAGTTCAACGCGCTCCCGCCGGGTCAGTACGAGCTGGAGGCGTTGTCCCCCACCACTGCAGCCCAGACGTTTGCGGGGATCTCGATTCAGGCGGGGCACACCAACTACCTGGAGAAGGATCTCCAGCCCGTTGGCACGGCGGTTGAGATCGACGTTGTTAAGCAACGCGCGGTCGACACCTCCAGCACCACAAGCGGCACAACGCTCTCTAAAGACGTGTTGTCTCGCATCCCCACGGGCCGCTCCTACCAGAGCGCGGTTAGTATGGCGGCAGGTGTCACCGGCGGCGGCGGCAATAAGAACCTCGGCGGTGGTGCCACCAACGAGAACACCTACATGCTCGACGGCGCCAACATCACGGACCCCGTCACCGGCACGTTTGCGGTCAACTTCAACTTCGATGCCATCGAGCAAATCGAAGTGCTGTTGGGCGGCTACATGCCCGAGTATGGCACAAGCCTCGGCGGCATCATCAACATCGTCACCGAGTCGGGGTCCAACAACCTCGAGTTCGTGACCTCGGTGTACTACACCAACGGTGACTGGCGCCCCAAGATGGACGCTCGCTACACCTCCGACGGCATCGAGCTCGCGCCGACTGGTTTCAACTCCCAGTTCGAGTCCTACCAAATCGCCAGCAAGGTGTCCGGCCCGCTTATCCGCGACAAGGCCTTCTTCATCATCAGCTACCAGCAAGACCGCTCCATCATCGCGCAGAACGGCATCCCGCAGCCGCGTGACTACGAAGGTCACTACTTGCTGGCCAAGCTCACCGTGCAGCCCACGGCCGAGCACCGCTTCACTGCGATGCTGCAAATGCAACCTACCAACATCGACAACATCGTTGGCGACCCCTTCACTAAGGCAGAGGCCCAAGGCCGCCAGGTGCAAGGTGGCTTCATCAATCAGTCGCGCTGGCAGTGGTTCTTGTCTCCCGATGTGAACCTCGATACCCAGTTCACCGCGCAAAAGACCTACATCGAAGTCAACTCGGTGCCCTGTACGCACAACGAGGATTTCAGCTTCCACCCCTGTGAAGCGGGCGAAGAAGAGGGCAACGTCGACTGGGAGACCCCCGGACGCCTCGGCAGCGGCGGTGCCTACAACTCGGTCAACTACACCAGCTTTTACTTCGACGACCGCTGGCGCTACAACGCCTCGTCCAAGCTGAAGCTCGTTTCCGTCAAGGACCCCCTTGGCGGCAAGCACGACATCAAGATTGGTGTCGAAGGCGAGCAAACGGTCTGGGACCAAATTCAGGGCTACAACGGCAACAACCTCATCGTCGACACCAACTCGGTTGGCTTCGACCCCGAGACGTTCACCAACTACTACTGGCTCGAGATCAGCGGCCCCATCAAGTTCCGGACCACGGGCTCCAAGTGGAACGCGTTCATCCAGGATTCCTGGAAGCCGGTCAGCAACCTGACCATCAACTACGGCCTGCGCTTCGATAACTTCACGATGCGCAACGACCTCGGTAAGCCAGTGCTCGCTGGTAATCTCTGGGGACCGCGCCTGTTCGGCGCCTGGGACCCCTGGGGCGACCAACGCACCAAGATCGCCACGGGCTACGGTCGCTTCAACGACACCGGCCGTCTCGGAACCGCTTCGGTTCTATCCGCCAGTAGCTTTGGCTCCAAGCTCTACTTGGGTGAGTATTTCTTCGGCGGTGACCCGCCCCTTGGACTGCTCAACACGGCCGGCGCCCTGTACGACTTCGACCCCTCAGAGAACCTGAACGTCGGCTACGACGGCATGCGGGCCCCCCGCGTGGACGAGCTGCTCCTGCAAATCGAGCGCGAAGTCATCGATGACGTCAAGGTCTACAGCCACGTCACCGGTAAGTTCGTTCGCTTCCAGTACGAGCTCGACGAGCAGAACTTAGTCTTTGACAGCGACGGCTCTGCGGTCATCGGCTCCCGCGTGGGCGACCCCACCACCAACTACTATCGCATGCGTACTCCGGCACTTGCCAAACGTGACTACTTCCGCTGGGACCTTGGTTTCAACAAGATCAAGGCGCGTCGCTGGCAGGCGCAAGCGGTGTACAGCTACACGAACTCGATCGGTTCCACGACGAACTCCAACTCGGGCTCGTTTATTAACGACCCGCAGTCGCAGTACAACTACGGCCCGCTCAACACCGACATCCGCCACGTCTTCAAGAGCTCTGGCTTCTGGGATCTGCCCACGGACCCTTGGACCCAATCCATTGGAGTGGCGTTCGAGTCCTACGGTGGCATCCCCGACGAGCGGCTGTACTACGGCGAGAACAACGGCAGCGGCTTCGGCAGCTATGACCTTCGCATCCGCCCCCGCGGTACCTACCTCCGCTACGGCTCCTACTACACACTGGGTCTTCGTTTCCAACAAAGCATCGACGTCCGCAAGGGCAAGTTCATGATCGACGCTGGTTCGACGAATATCTTCAACAACCGGGCACCCGAGTCGGTTTCTCTGGGCTTTATTGATAGCAGCAACCGGTTCCTTACCCGCAGCCGTCAAAATCCACTGCAGTTCGACCTCGGCCTCCGGTACGAGTTCTAAGGAGTGATGATGAACAAGCAAAACTGTCTTACGCTCATATCCCTCCTTGCCATGTCGTCGCTCGCCGGCGGCTGTAAGTACCAAGAGGGACTGATTATCAACACCATGAAGGGCACCGTTGTGGTGCCTAGAGCCGCGGCCATCAAGACGGGGCTCGACGCTGCGGGCAATCCCCTCTCGGCCGATCCCAACATCGCCAACATTGGTCCGGTGTACATCGGCGTCTTCCCGTCGGTCTACCCGGCCAACGTGGTGGCCTCCTTCCCCCACCCGGAAGTTGGGCCGCAGTACCAAGATGGCGTCGAAGGTGACACCTACCCGTACGGCGGCACCACCGTCGGCGACATTCGCTTCGCTTGCTTTCAGGCGCTCGCTTGTAAGGTGACGTCCGGACGCTTTGTCGATTACGACGCGATGGCGATTTGGTTCAACGACATTTTGGGCCAGCCCATCGTGTCGGCCGACAACCAGAACGTCACGAGTGGCGAGCTGATTCGTCAAACCTGCTTCGACCTGCTCGAGGTCACCTCTGACGAGGAAGTTCGTCTTACGGCGTTCGAGGATCGGAATGGTGACGACAAGCTGAACGAGCTGGACCTCGACTTCGTCGAAAACGCCGATGGCGACTTCGAGGGTGAGTTCACCCTCTGGCAGCAAGACTTCTTCTGGGATCGCGACGAAGAGCGTGAAAAAGGCTGCACGCCAGGACTTGACTGCACCGGTTTCTCGGTGTGGGCCTTCGCAGACCAGCCCGACTCTGTCTCTGGGCGGTTCACCGCTTGCGAAGATGGCAGTAACGAGGGCTTCGAGGTCGAAGAGTACAACCATGACTTCTTCGGTGGTCGTTCGGTTCCCGATGTTCTGAATCGCCCTACCCAATACATTACCGAAGGCGACATCGTTGCCAACGAGTATTTGGACGGCGGCGACTGGGTTGAAGGTGCATATCTTTGGAAGGACGTCTACGATAGGCCCACCATCCGGTTGGGCCATGAGGTGAGCCCATGAATCGCGGTATTTCCCTGGGTCTGTTGACGGCTCTCGTTATCGGTAGTTCCGGCTGTGACTACACCGGTGACTGGCTCTTTGCAGCGAAGATCGACGGCGTTCCTGGCGTCATCCACGTCACTCCCGAGGCTGGCGACGGCGAATACCTCGTTCCGGCGGTCATCACGTCCGACGAGGAGCTTCGAGCGGCGACGATCTACGTCGAGCTGGGTCCTACGGGCACGGTTGAGCAAGGCGGCGCCACGTTCAACTTCCAGGGCATCGGCGGTCCCGTCTGTATCTGGGCCGACCCCGAAGTCGCGTTCTGGAGCCAGGCGGTGGCAACCAACCCCGACGAGCTCCTAAAGACCTGGACCTACCCTGACAACGGCTACGACGATGGCGACATCGATCTGTACGCAGGTCTGTCCGCCTACTACACCGGTTCACCGGGTGTGCGCGTGGGTGACTTCGAGGTCAGCTACACGGACTCCTTGGGCAACCCCGTCCCCATCGAGCTCGCGTCCTGCACGTCCTATGGTCTCTTCGATCAAGCGAACGCCCACTCCGGGCGCGGTTACCCCGAAGCTTGCGACATCGACTTCACCGATCTGGGCGTCTCGTACACCGGACTGCTGCAGTCGTTCTCTACCCCCCTCGACGACGATCGATTGGGCGTGGCGTTCATCGTGGCTGAAGGCACCTGCGCGCAGTTGGCGGGCATCAGCTCCGCAGGCGGCGCCATCGAAGAGTTCACCGCCGAGTGTCTGCTCATGGGCGAGGCCATGTTCCCGAATGATGTGCAGCCCGACCCCGGCCCTCACTACGGCTACGACAGCGCTCGCGCGTGGTCGGGTTCCGAGGCCTTCGAGCTTGCGTACTGCCAAGGCATGGATGGCAACATGAAGCAGTTTTGCCGCCAGGAAGCGGAGGCAAAATTTGATAGTGGTGGCATCTGTGAGTGGTCTACGCTGACCGATCCTGCGAATCGCTGCTTCTGTGGCGACCCGCTGGATACCCCGAGCAACGGCGCGCTCTAGGTCTGTAATTCGGGCGTCGCCCGTCTCAAAAGAATGCCCTCGGCGTCCCTTATCGGGATTCCGGGGGTGTTTTGTTTCTCGAATCGGCTAAGTAGCAAAAGCTTCCTCTTGAGGTTCCGATGCGCGCTGCGTCCGCTTTCGCCCTGCTCACTTCGATCACCCTACTCGCTTCCTGTGGTGGCCCAGCAGGTCCCAGCGGGGTGGACGACGCGGTGGCGACGAAAATGTCCTTGTTGGGTACCCCGACGGCAAGTCTAGACATCCCGCAGAGTTCCCGTCCCGGCGGCGAAGAGCCGGCCGATGTGATTTCACTGGTCATGGCGTGGAGCTACGCCGGCACGAACAGCGCGGGCATGCACAAGTGGTCTACACAGGTGCCTATCCGGCCCCGCGGTCTGTTCTTCCACAACGCTCAGCCAGGCATGACGCTCTCCAATAAGTCGGGCGAAAACCTTCGCTACGATCGGTTCGGAAAGAGTGAAAAAGAGTACTGGTCCTACAATCTTGAGAAGGTCTTTGTGTACCGCAAGGACAAAGGCGACGAGCCCAAGGCCGGAGACTACACGTTCACCTATCCACGGGCTGGAGAACGCGAACGCGAGCTTAACTTCAGCCTCAGCGCCAAGGACGACAAGAACGACTTTGTACGCGCCGAGATTCACGAGGGCTGGGATACGCGAAACGGCTTACTGCTCCCGGCGCCGGGCAAGGCCACTTGGGACGTCACCGTTCCTCAAGCGGGCGAGCTGCTGCTCTCCCCAGGTCTAGTCGCTCCCGAGGTGCTCGACGCCGAGCCATCGGATGGCGCTACTTTGGTCATCTCGGTCGACGTGAACGGCGAGCGCCACGAGGTGCTTCGCCGAGCGCTTCAGTCCGGCAAGTTCGATGCGGTGAGGGCCGATCTGTCCAAGTGGTCGGGTCAGCAGGCGAAGATCATTTTCGAGACGCTGCCAGGTGAAAACTCGGTGTTCGACTACGCGTTCATCGGCGAGCCACAGCTGGCCTCGGCGAAGAAGAACCCCCAACGCGTGTTGCTCATTTTCGTCGACACCCTCCGTCCCGACCACATGAGCCTGTACGGCTACGAACGCGACACGTCGAAGATGCTCGACGAATGGGCCAAAGACGCCGCGGTGTTCGAAAACGCGCGCTCAGTGGCGCCGTGGACCCTCCCCAGCGCCCGAACGGTCCTCACGGGACGGCATCCCGAGTACTACCAAACCGCCGACACCCTCCCCAAGATTTTGTCGGCCGAAGGCTACGTGACGGCCATGTTTGCCGGCAATGTGTACTTGTCCACGAACTTCGAGATGGCGCGGGATTGGGGTCTGCACCGGGTGGGCATGTGGCCCAGCGCCGAGTCGGTCACCAACGACGCCCTCGCCTGGATGGACGATTGGGACGGGCACGACACGCTCCTGCAGGTGCACTACATGGACGCCCACCTTCCCTACCTCGAGCCCGGGAGCTACCGTTTCATGTACGCCGGCGAGGCCAAGGGCGGTCTGCGCGAAGAGTTTCACTTGAGTGATGTTCGACGTATCAAGCCGCGTACGCCCGAAGTCCGTGGATACATTCAGGACCGCTACGACAACAACATCCGGTACGCCACCAACCAGGTCGACCGCTTGCTACAACGCATGGACGACGACGACATCGTGGTGTTCTACGCAGATCACGGCGAAGAGTTCTGGGACCATGGCGGTTTCGAGCATGGGCACCACCTGTTCGACGAGCTGCTGAAGGTCCCGCTGGTCATTAAGGCGCCGGGCGTCTCGGGAACCCGCGTGAGTGCACAGGCCTCTCTGCTCGACATCACGCCCACCATCATCGAGGCGCTGGGTATTGAGCACGACGGTGTGTACGACGGTGTCAGTCTGCTCTCGGCGGCCAAAGGCGAAGCGGGCGGCGACAAAGACCTACTCGATCGCGACCTGGCCTTCGGTCGACCGCTGTACGGCACCGAACGCTGGGGAGTACTCACCCGCGACAACATGAAGTGGACCACGAATGAGGGCCGCGAGGCGCTGTACGACCTCACGAAGAACCCGGGCGAGGATAATAAAAGCAACCTTGTCCGCAACCAGCCTCCCGAGATGAGCACAGATTACCAGCTCGCGTTCGGCGAGGCCTTGGGCGTAGACGTTGGCGTAGGCTACCGCTTGGTGGCCACCGCGGTCACCGGAGGTCCGGCGAAGGACGATATGGTGGCATACATGACCATCCCTGGAGGCGTCAAGGCGGCGTGGCCCGAGCACGATCCCCTGGGGCGCTCCGAGATCGAGATCACCGTCTCGCCCAGTCCTGACAGCGAGGGCGACGACATCGTCCGCGCTGTGTGGAACAAGTCTCACGGCGGAGAGGGGATTGTCTGGGTCATTCCAAAGAAGCCGCTCGAAGAAGTCACCCACGGCATCGAAGTCACCGCAGAGATGAACGATCTGGTGTCTAAATTTACGGTGTCCGAAAAGAGGCCGAAAGGTCTCACCCAATACCGTATGCCGCTGGCGATGGCTCAGTTCAAGCAGCGCGTTGTTCGCCTTACATTTGGCATCACCGCGATTCCGAACGAGGACATGAGCAGCATCGTCGCCAGCGACCCTGAAGTGAACAGCGAGCTCGAGGCCCTCGGCTACATGGTGAACGATGAGAACACCAACGCCAAGCCCCATGTCCTGACGCCACAAGAGACCGCTCTGCTGAAGGCCGAGCGCGAACGTCGCGAGCAGCAAGGTACCGAGCCCAAGAAGTAGGGGCGCTGGTGTTCGCTCCGTTAGCCGGGGCGAGCCGCCAGAGCCGCCTTACGGGACGGTGACGATCATTAAGGTGACGTTGTCTTTGCCGCCGCCGTGGTGGGCCGCACGCACCAGCTCGCGTGTCGCAATGCGCGGGTCAGAGTAGGTGTTCATGATGGACTCCATGTCGCGATCTTCGACCTCGCCCCACAGTCCATCAGAGCACATCATCAGCTTGTCGCCCGGTTCGAGCTCTACGCGAAAGATGTCGATGTCGATGTCGCGCTCGGTGCCGACGGTGCGCAGCAAGATGTTGGCGTGCGGATGGTGCCTGGACTCTTCGGCCGTGATGCGACCGCGCTCGACCATCTTCTGAACAAGAGAGTGGTCGCGAGTGACCTGGTGGAGGGTGCCGTCGCGAAGCAGGTAGCCCCGGGAGTCGCCCACGTTGGCCATGAAACCGAGCTTGTTGTCGACGACCATCACGCAGACCATGGTGGTGCCCATGTCGGTGCCGCGGGAGTCTGCGGTGTCTTTGATGTGGTTGTTGGCGGCCTGGAAGCACTCGTCCATGAGCGTCTCGAGGGCGTCTTCGCCCGCTGGAGAACCTTGTTCGGCTTCCCAGGCCTTGTGACAGAGGGTCTCGACGGCCATCATCGAAGCGACCTCGCCGGCATCGTGGCCACCCATACCGTCGGCGACCACGTAGAGCGAGGCGCGGTCGGAGAGGCGTTTCCAGCCCCAGTTGTCTTCGTTGAGTTGCCGGGTGAGACCCACATCGGTCATGCCGCCCAGGAGGGGCTGGTAGTGGATGCCGGCCCAGTGGTCGTACCGGCGCTCAAGTTCCCGTCCGAGGGAGATGGGGTCATTGCCCTCGATGTGCTCGAGTTCGAACAAGAAGGCCAGCAATTCGTCGGCCTGAACGTCGACGTAGCGACGGAGCAGCTCGGCGAGGCTCTGGATGACCGCAGTGCGATCGGCTGGCGCGACGGGGGTGCCGTTCTCGAAGCACTCGAGGACGTCGAGGTCGAAGAGGCGCACGGAGCTGTCGGGGGCGATGAGTAAGTTAGCCCGCGTGATCCACTTGAGCTGGACACCGTTGGCGTGCATGAAGCCCAGCACACCCACGAGTCGCTGCCCTAGATGCAGTACTCGGCTGTTGGCGAAGGGGGCTGCCTCGTCGACCATGAGGCCTTCGCCAGTGTAGGGAACGACGCTGAACAGAACGCCATCGCGAATGAACACGTCGATGGGCTTAGCGATCCCCGGGTGGTGCACACCTTTTTTAAAGAAGCGCTGGTACGCGTCGTAGAGGGTGTCATCCCAGCGCGCAGAGATCAGGAATCGGCGATCCTTCAGGGGCGCATCGCACTGACCACAAGCAGGTTGGCTGCGGGCGGAGCTCATGTTTCCACACGCCCAACATTTGCGAGTCGCGAGATCGGGGCGTACGTCATTTGCAAGGTAGAACATGCGCCGTTCGGCGAGTCGTACTAAACCTTCGACGGTATAGTGTTCTCCGAGTGGGGTACCTGGGGGCAGGTGACTTGGGCGGTCGGCCATGGGTCTGAGAAGTCCTCGTGCGTGAGTTTGCCGCAGATTTTGCGCGACACGGAGGGCCGGCAAGGTACGCTATATCGCCACGAGAGAGCCACATGTGTCAAGGTTGCTCGCACATCTAGTGGAAGGTGACTAATAGGCGGGTGATCACACGGAGAATGTCTCATGGTTTATCGCATCGTAGTTATCGCAACCCTGGCGCTTATTAGTGGATGTGACCGCTCGGACCCCGTCGACACAGATACGGCTACCCGCACTTCAACGGGCACCACCGGCACGGGTACGACCGGCACGGGCACTACGGGTACGGGTACTACGGGTACGGGTACCACGGGCACCGGCACCGGCAGCATGGGCTGTCCCGCTCCCACCATGGGCCCCTGGGACGGCGGCTATCCGCACCCCATCTCCGCCGCAGGTGTTGGTACCACCACTGACGCCTATACCAACGACGCCGGTGTCTCTGCACTGCGCGCCGCTACGGTTGGTCAGGAAAACGCCGTGGTCGACATGGACATTCAAGACGCAACCGTCATCGCCATCGGCTACTTGCCGGCCGATGCCACCGCGGTCACCTTCTGGTTCGAGGATTCCGGCGGCATCATGCAGGGCTACTTCCTAGAAGTGGGCGCACTTGCAGGTGATCTGCAGCCCGGCGACGCCGTGTCCTTCACGGCCACCGAGGTCACCGATTACTTCGATAACCTCGAAGTCACCGCAGTCACCAACTTCAGCATCTCCTCTACCGGCAACGACGTTCACGTCGTCGACGGCACCAGCGGCGTCGACTTTTCGGCTACGCCCTACAACAACGTCGAAGTCTTCGGTGAGCTCACCGCCAACAACGGCGAGTGCGGCGGCGGCAAAGAGTGCTGGGACATGGACGTGAACGGTCAAACGGTCATCTTCCGCACCGGCACCGACCTCGTCTTCTTGGGCGACTGCATCCACTGGATCGGTCCCCTCGGCGCGTTCGACAGTGTCGAGCAGCTCAACGCCGACAACTTCGACTGGTATCGGTTCTACTAATGGGCCAGGTCGGTCAATCGACCGGTCACGGAGCCCTGGCCGCGATCGTCTCGCTGGTGTTTTTGTCCGCTTGCGCTCAAACGCAAGACGGCGAAGACCCTTCGGATTGGTACGGGTCGGCACTGCCTTACGACGTGCAAGAGCCCGTCGCATTCACGGATGTGCCATACACCTTTCCCTCGGCCGGCCAGAATGGCATTGCCGATCTCGTGGTCCCCGAAGACTTCGAGACGCTGTTCGCTCCAGAAGATGCGCCGCCCTCGGGCTGCAGTGACTGGAGCACCAATGCCTCACTCCCCATGGAGATTGAGGGCATGGTGACTGCACATCCTCGCGTGTACATTAAGCTCGATGGTTGCGTGCCGGGGAACTCCGACATCGACAGCGACGAGAAGTTCTACGGCTCTTACTTCATCCAAGACAGCACCGGTGGACGGTTCGTTTTAGGCGATAGCAAGGTTGCACACTTCGATATGGGTGATCGGGTCAAGTTGAAGGTGCGCGGCATGCGCACGAACTTCGGTCAGGTCATGATCGCGGCCCACGATGTCCTTGAAGTCAACCGCGGTCCCGATCCCATTTACTACGAAACCACCGACCAAGAATTCACCGAAGCCGAAGACGGTAGGGTGTTTCGGGTGGTGGGTACCGTTGAAACTGAGATGGACACCTTCGGGTCGTTCACCATCCTCGGCGACAACCTTCAAGTCTGGACGGTCGGCCTAGACAGCGAGCTCAACCGACGGGGTGTTTCGTACCCCGTTGGCGCCCGTATTCAGGTCACCGCACCCGTTCAGAACAGCTACGACTTGCATCTAGTGGTGATGCGCGTCGGTCAGGTCGAGATTCTCGCCGCAGACTGATGTGCCGCTCCACAGGAGACTCCCCAATGAATCTGTGTCTTCGTCTATCTGGGGCGCTCGCCCTCGCTGCAGCCCCGTCTGCGTTCGCCCAAGACCTCCTCGAGTATCGCGATGTTGAGATCGAGTCTGACGGCGACAAGCCGTTTCAGGCATCGGGCTCTTTCGAGTCTTCTTGGCACGAGTACAACAACCTCGACTTTCGCCAGCTCGACGAGACCAGTGACCAGTCGATTCTCGACAGCGACGACCGCGGAATGTTCCCGTTCACGGGCGCCAGTCTTGGGCTCACCTATCAGGTCGACCCCGGCATCAAGTTCGTGTTCGGCGCCAGCCACCGCGGACTCTGGGGTAGCGACCAGCTGGGCACCACCAGCCGCTACGATAGCCTGATGTACGTTAGCGGCTTGTACATCGACGCGCTGACGAACCCCAAGAACGAAGACAGCATACGCTTTAGGGTGGGTCGTCAGTACTACCAAATGGGCAACTTGGGCGGCGCTCGCGACTACATCCTAGCCGACGTCCTCGACATGATCCGCATGGACGTCCCCCTCGGCGAGGCCGGCACGCTCGAGCTCATCCCCGTCAACGTCCTTCAGCAGAGCGACAACGACGGCAACGACATGGTCTCGCTGATGGGTACGGGCGTCACCAACCAGTTCAATTTCCGCGGCCAAACGCTGATGCGTCGCCACGGTGGCGTGCTTCGCCTCGACGGGCTTCCGGCGCCTGTCGATTTGCTGGCCTACGGCTTCTACACGGACATCGGCGCCGGCGTCTCCGATCCGTCCATCTATCGCTTCAGCACGGGTGTCGACATCACCTACCAAGGTTTGTTGGGCAACTTCATCGATGAAGACTGGGTGATGAACTACGGCGCTCGGGTGGCTGGCGACGCGGGACCGGTCAACGTGTTTGCACACTTCGACGGCAGCGGCGGCATCGACCGCAAAGAGCTCGTGGCGCAAGACGTCGACACGACGGGCTTTGCTTGGGGTGCGGGCGCAGTCGTCGACACCAGTGAAGAAGACGAGACGGCGGGTTTCACAGCGCAAGCCCGATACTTCGAGGCCACTGGCGCGGCATACTCTTCTAACGGCCTCCAGTTCTCTCATGGCTATGTCGGTCTGAAGGGCCAACAAGTCGGCGGCATGCTGTTCAACCGATACATGGGCTTCCACCCAACGGCCTACGTCAGCATCTTCGGCATCAGCGAGACCCCTCACGAGCCCAGCCGTAAGGCGGGAACCCGCGTGTTGCACGGCGGCGGCGGCTACGAGTTCGACAACGGATTTAGCTTCGGCGCCGCTTGGTGGATGCTTCACGACACGGGCTTTACCAACGCCAACATTGACAAGCTCGACGAGATCGATCCGCCCT
>JAACDH010000175.1 GCA_009936995.1 Rhodobacterales bacterium | reverse complement strand
AGCGCAGCCATCAAGGCGTATACTGGCAACACCTTCTACTACCGTGGACTGTCGTACTACCAACAGGGCCGGGTTTCCGATCTGGTGGTCACCTCGGAGTGGGCGGCCGCCAAAGTGGTCGGCTCTGAGGGCATGTCGTACTGGGCCACCGCCTTCATCGACCACACCGGTATTCATGGCTCCGAGTGCGAATGCCCGGTGCGTGGCACCTGCAAACACGTCGCTGCTACGCTGATCTTGTTTGAAGACAGCCAGACCAAGGCACCACTCAAGCCGTTCTCTGCCTCCGAGGAGCCTCTTCCCGAGCAAGAAGTCCTGCAACTGACGACGCGCCAGTCCCTTCGCGAGTGGGCCCGGGCGAACGGCGTCATGCCCCTCCTCGACCGACGCATCACCTCGTTGCTCACCGGCGACGGGCAGCTCTGGCACCTGGCCCGCGAATTCCCCTCCGTCGAAGCACTGCTAACCGCCACCGGCAATTTCCGAAATGGGTGGTGGGAAGACTACCGCAGTCAGACACAATTCAAGTGCGCTACTGCGCTGCTCACCCACCGCGACCACCGTAAAAAGGCCGACGAATATCGAAGAAAAGCAGAAGAATGGCGCAGCGTCGCCCCCGAGGAGCCTGCGCTGCACCCCCTGTGGCGCTGGCTCCGCGACGGCACCGAGCCCCTCGACGAAGATCGACCGAACATCATCGAGCCCATCGACACCACCCGTCTCTCCGTCCAACCCGATCCGCCTCTGCTGTTGATTCAACACGGTCACTACGGCGACGCCAGCCACGTTTCCCTGCAGCCCACCGATCGCCACGACGCCAAGCCCTACGCCATCGAGACGTTGCTCGACGTGCTCACGCTTCCAGCCCTAAACGACCACCCCATTCGCGTTGAGGTCCTTAAACAAGTCGCCATTCCGCTCTGGCAGCGGACCCTCGCGGCCCTCGACCAGCTGGTGGTACGGGCCGAACCCGGTCCCCAGGCAGATATCCGTGAGATCGGCTGGAAGATCACCGAGAAGGGCAAAAAGCTAGACGTGGCCCCGGTGCGGTGTACGCCGTACAAGAACCGCGCCGGACTGCGCACCGCCAAGACCAAGCTCCGGGATTGTCCCCTGCCATTGAGCGCCGACAAGCGGGCCGCTGAGATCTTGGGCGAAGACGTGCGCAGCTGGCAGGTCGGCCGCGAGCAGAGTCGACAGAACCGGGCCCTCGAGGCGCTGGTCGGACATCCCAGAGTCATCTTGGGTAAGGGCCACTTAATGGCCGTTCGCAAGTCGACAATGCCGTTGGCCTGGCAGCCCACCGAGGCGGGCGGGGTGCGCCTTACCCCGCAGCTCTCCGGTCGACCGCTCACCGACGTGCAGGTCGAGGCCGTGCTCGACACCTGGTCCGCCGGCCTGGCCGTGCTCCTCGAGCCCAACGCCCAGCGCATCACCGTGATCGACCTCCCCGAGACCCAGCTCAACCTGCTCAAGCAGCTCAACGTCCGTGGAAGTGAGTTCCCAGCAGCCTCTATGCCGGCCCTGATGGAGCGCTTTGAGTCCTTGAACAAGCTGGCCCCCATGACGCTCGCCGGCGCACTTCGAGGCGATCGGGTCGACGGTGATTCACGGCCGCTGCTCCGCCTCTCTCCCGCCGTCGATGGCAGCCTAGAGGTGGCCGCCCTGTCCCGTCCGCTGCCCAACACCACCCCGTGGATTCCCGGTGAGGGCCCCGCAGAAATATCAGCCTTCATCGAAGGGAAGCGCGTGTTCTGCCGACGCACACTAGCCGACGAGCCCGCACAGTTCGAGGCCATCCTGTCCACCCTGGGACTCACCGACGACGAGCGATTCGAATGGGCCTTCGACAACCCCGACGACGGCCTGTCCACCCTGCTCGCCCTTCGGGAATCGGGCGACAAGATTCGGGTGGAGTGGACCAAGCCGGCTCCGCACATCACCCGGCCAGCCACCGCCGACGACCTAAGGGTGCAGGGCGTCAAGAAGCGCGATTGGTTCGGTCTGACAGGTGGACTGAACGTAGACGGCGCGGTCATTTCACTGGCCGACCTGCTCGAAGCCGTACGTCAGAACCGACGCTTTGTGGCGGTAAAGGACGGCGGCTGGGTGGCCCTCACTCAGCGGCTGCGGACCCAGCTTGAGACCACCGCGGCCCTGTCCAAGGCGGTCAAAGAGGGTGTTGAACTACCCATGTTGGCCACCGCTGCCCTGCTGCCCCTCGAAGAAGACGGCGCCGACCTGAAGCTGCCGAAGACCTTTCGGGTGCAGATGGACCGCCTGCACCAGGCCGAGACCCTGCACACCGACATTCCCGCGACCCTCGTGGCCCAGCTGCGCCCCTACCAAGTGGACGGTTTTCAGTGGATGGCGCGCCTGGCACACTGGGCGCCCGGCGCCGTGCTTGCTGACGATATGGGACTTGGCAAAACAATTCAGGCCCTCACACTGCTCCTCCACCGCGCCAAAGATGGGCCGGCCTTGGTGGTGGCGCCCGCGTCGGTGGGCATCAACTGGAGCCGCGAGGCCGAGCGGTTCGCGCCGTCGCTCAAGGTTCAATCCTATCGGGGCAGCAAGCGGGCCAAGCTCCTACACAATCTGGGTCCCCAAGACGTGCTGATCACCAGCTGGGAGCTGATGACCCGCGACGCCAAGGCCCTGGCGGAAGCCCAATTCCACACGGTGGTGATGGACGAGGCCCAGGCCATCAAGAACGCCAACACCCGCCGAGCGCGCGCCTCCGCCGACCTCAACGCCCACTTCACCCTGGCGCTCACCGGAACGCCCATCGAGAACCGCGTGGGCGAGGTGTGGAGCCTGTTCCGAACCGCCGTTCCCGGATTACTTGGGTCGGCACAGCGCTTTCGGTCGCAAGTAGTCATTCCTATCGAGCGTGACGGCCTCGAGCAGCCACGACGTGCCCTGGCCCAGCTGCTGCGCCCGTTCCTGCTCCGTCGGGTGAAGTCCGAGGTCGCCAAAGACCTGCCCGCCCGCACCGACGCCATCCTGCACATCGAGCTGTCCGCCGCCGAGCGTACCCAGTACGACGCCTTCCGGTCTGCCGCGTTGGCCGAGCTGAACACCAAAGGCAAGAAGCAGGACAAACAGCGCTTCCAGATCTTGGCCGCCCTCACCCGCCTGCGCCAGCTGGCCTGCCACCCCGCGTTGGTCAGCCCCGAGAACGCACCGCCCTCGTCCACGAAGGTCGAACGGCTGGTCGAGGCCCTGGTCGACCTAAAGCAAGGCGGTCACCACTCGCTGGTTTTTAGCCAGTTCACCAAGCTGCTGGGACTGGCCCGTGTCGCCATCGAAAAAGCAGGACTCACCGTAAGATACCTCGATGGATCTACGTCGATGAAGAAGCGACAGGCCGAAGTCGACGCCTTCCAAGACGGCTCTGGCGACGTGTTCCTCATCTCGCTCAAGGCGGGCGGGACCGGTCTGAACCTCACCCAAGCCAGCTACGTCTTTCACCTCGACCCATGGTGGAACCCCGCCGTCGAGGACCAAGCGACCGACCGCGCCCACCGCATTGGCCAGACCCAGCCGGTGAACGTGTTTCGACTGGTGGCCACCGACACCATCGAAGAGCAAGTGATTGCCATGCACCAAGAGAAGCGTGCCCTGGTAGCCGATCTGCTCTCGGGAACAGGCAAGTCCGCCGCCCTGTCTACCCAAGAGCTGATGACCGTGCTGCAGGGCGATCTGGGCCGCCACTCGTTCCAGTAAACGTCAGATGAGCAGGTAGGCCACGATGCCGACGAATACGGTCATCACCGCCATGAGCACCAGCGCGAACACAACGCCCACCCACAACAGCGCCACGGGACTGATGACAGCTTTGGACTCGACCTTTTTCGGCTGTGCCTTCTTGACCCAGTTGCCTTGCCCGGTGCGGTTACCGTCGCGAATGGCCCGAGCGGTGTCAGCCACGTTTCCACGAACGGTACGCACAGTAACGCCCAAGCCGAGCAGGTCCATCACCTGCCGGGCGTTGGCTGGACGGTCGTCGGGGGACGCCTCGAGGAGTCGGCGGATAACGCCGGCCGTGCGCTCGGAGAGATCGGGGGCCAGTTCGAGGGGGTCGGGGTAGATACCGTCCTCTCGGGCCGCGATGACTTCGAGCATTGCCCCATCGAAAGGCGGCCTACCACAAACCATTTCGTAGAGCATAACGCCTGCAACGTACAGATCGACGCGACCGTCGACGTCCTTGCTATCGTGCAGCTGCTCGGGCGCCATGTAGTGGGCGGTTCCAAACAGTGCGCCGGTCATGGTGATACCAACTTGCGTAGGATCTACAAGCACTTTTGCCAATCCGAAGTCCGCCAGCTTAGGCACCACCTCGTTGTCGCGCACACGAAGCAACACATTGGACGGCTTGAGGTCGCGGTGCACGTAGCCCGCCGCATGCGCCTTTTCGATGCCAGATAACACCGCGTGAATCACCCCGAGGGCCTCGCCCTCTGTGAGGGTCATCATGCCCAAGACGGCCGCCAACGAAGGACCGTCGATGCGTTCGAGCACCAATCCCGGACCCATTCGCGTGTTCACCACCCCACGCACGCCCACAATATTCTCGTGACTCAGCTTTGCGAGCACCTCGCCCTCGCGCTGCATGCGCTGAATCAACGTAGTGTTGATGGCGTTGAGTACTTTGATGGCCTGACGACTGGCATCTTTGGGGTTTCTTGTGCCGTAAACCGTACACTGCGAGCCTGTACCCAATACTCTCTCAACTAAGTAAGGCCCAACCATTTCGCCGCGCTGGAACACTTGCATCGGCGCGCTTCCGGTGTGCAATCGCGCGTTCAGGTCGAGAGAAGCATTGTCTGAGAGAGCCAGAGGAACCGCCTTTGCCAAGCCAAACTTACCTCAGGCCGATACGCGTAGCAACGGCATCCACAGCGCTCCCGCGATAGGCAACCGCATGGCAGAAGTGTTCGGCAGACGAGACATCCTCACGGCACGAATCAAGTACGGCAACTACGCCGCGAACGGGTTTGGTGCGTCCGTCGCTCTGTGCGTCATCATGGCGTTCAGCACCTCTACGATGGACGTCTGGCTCATCGCCGCGGCCTTTATGCTGGCCGGAACCGTAGGAACTGTCCGATTGGTGACCGCGGCGCGAATCGAGCTGTTTTACCTGGGCGAGCCGGGGCCGATGCTGGTGTTTCAGGACGAGCCGGACGACGAGGACTGGACGTAGGGCGTTCCTAATGCCCCCTACGTCGAACGAATCTCTGAACGGCCTCCGCCCAACGGCCGGACCTCGATACTCGCGTCAATTCGCTCGCGCAAACCTACCACATGGCTAATAATTCCCACTTGCCTGCCATCCGCTTGAAGCTGAGAGAGCCCCGCTAATGCGATTCCGAGGGTAGTGGGGTCGAGGGTACCGAAACCCTCGTCCAGAAGCAGCGTCTCGATGGGCATCTTCACGTCGCTGAAGTCGGAGAGCCCCAGGGCCAACGCCAAAGAAACCAGGAAACGCTCGCCGCCAGAGAGCGACCTGGGCGCCACCCGAGCGCCGGCTTGGTCCAGATCGCGCAGATCGAACTCCAGCGAGGGAAGACCGTCCTTGTAGCGGGGAATCAACTGGTAGCGACGGGCCAAACGAGCCAGGTGCACATTGGCTTTTTCCAGTAGCTGACCGAGATTAAGCGCCTGGGCAAACTCCTTGAACTTACCGCCCTCGCGAATGCCAATGTAGTTGTGCAGGCTGTGCCAGATCTGGGACTCCTTCTCGGCCTGACGGAGCTTAGCCACGTTCTCGGCCTTGTCATCAAGGGCCCGTTGATGTGCACGGAGCTGGTCTCCAGTGGCCTGCGCCACTTCGGCGGCCCGTTCCTCAGCCGCCAGCGACTCGGACTGAACGGAAACCAGACCTTCTCGGTTCGGCTGGGCGGCCAACGTTGCGGGACGCTCAGCGGTGTGGAGCGCCAGCTGTTCCGTGCGTTCGGCGATACGGGTGTCGATCTGAACTTTGCGATTATCCAAGCTTTTCTTGCGTTTTTGTAGCGTCAACAGCACGTCAGGCGGGAGGCGCAGGGCCACGAGTGCGTCGTCGTCGGCGATGGCGAGCTGAGCCAACAGGACGTCGAGCTGGTCCCGAACGACCTGAACAGCGCTGGCATCTGCGGTCTGCTGTTCTTGCAGCGTGGTGCGCTGTCCTTGGCCGGTCTTCAAGGTCTCTCGAGCATGCTGATGGGCCGTGCGTGACGCTGTGGCCATGTCCTTCACCTGACGAAGCCAGGCAGCCTGGGCGGAAAGCAGCTGGGCGGGCTTCGCCGTATCGGCCGGACGTCGTTCTTCGGGCCGAGACGTGTCGCTCGCCAACAGCTCGGACCACGCTGCCAGGAGTTCGGTTCTGGATTGTTCGGCATTTTCCAAGGTGTTTTCGTACGCCGTCCGGTCGTCCAGGCGCCGGACCTCCAGCTTGCCCTGCTGGGCGAACCGCGCCTCCCACACCTCTTGCTTACCCTCCAGCGCGGTCTGGCGCGTCTGAGTCAGCGCCTTCAGCTTGGTGGCCGACTGCATCCGGGCCTCGTGGGTCGCCACCCGGACCTTGGCCTCGTCCTTCCACGTCGTCACATCGGCACCGTCCACGGTCACCCCATGGGCCCCAAGGGCGGTGAGACACAGGGCGTGGACCTGGCCGACGGCCTCGGACCGCTCGCGCTGACGCTCCGCTTCACCCTGAAGCTGTTGGGTCCGCTCTTGGAGCGAAATCGAGCGATCACGCAGTAAGACACTGACATTGTGAAGGGAGTCTTGCGCGGTCCGCAAGTTGTTGACCGCCCCCTCGCGCACCTGTCGCGCCTCATCGAGGGCGTCCAACGCGGCTTGAGCCGCCTTCCGCTGCTCTTCGGACGCATCAAACGCGGTCCCCACAGCGGCCACCGAGGCCGACGGCGGCAATCCAGCGGCCTTCAGGGCCGACGCCGCTAGGCTGACGAGCGCCTGTTGCTTGAGGTCACCCTCAGACCGCTGGCGCTCCAATAGGGCAATGGCCGCACCACCCTTGTCCACAACAGACTGAGCAACGTGCCCTTGTTTCTCGGCCTCGGCGACACTTTTCCGAGCCAACGCAGAGGCGTCCTCGGCGTCGCGTACGGTCTGTTGAATCACCTCATCGGCGGCCCGGCGTGCGTCGTCACCGGCGTACGGGTGGTCTAGCGCGCCGCAGAGCAAGCAGGGCTCACCGTCTTCGAGGGACGACCGGTGCGCTACCAACGCCGAGATCCGGCGGGTCTGTTCCAGGTGCTTCTCGGCCTGAGTCGCCCGCTCACCGAGCTGGTGTACCTCGGTCTGCTGTTGGACCACCACCGCCTCGGACGCGGTTCGCGCTTCCGTCAGATCGGAGATCTGCTCGCCCAGCGTCGCCAACAACCGGCTACCCTCCTCGACGGCGTTCACGGGTTCAATCGCCATAAACACCCGCTCCCGGTGCTCGCTGGTTCGGGTCAGTGCCGCCGCCAGCGACACCCTGGGGTCGTCGAACTGGAAGGACGCCTGATCGGTCACCAGCGAACGCTCGGCCTCCTGCACTAGCAGCTCTAATGGCGCCAGAACCTTCGCCGAAAACCCCGCGTGTGCTTTCTGGTCGGCGTCCAGCACCTCTTGGGCTTGCACCACCACAGCAACATTCTGTGCTTGGGCATCGCCGTCGATCTGCAGTCGACGAGCGGTGGAGATCAACTCCGAGATCTGAGGGCCTAACGTGGGCCACACCGCCGCCAATCCGGCGTCTCGACCGTGGGCCCGCAGCGACGCGCGCACCAGAGTGGCTTGGGCATTTGCGTCCCGAAGCGCAGAGGCCGCCACGTCGACGGCACCCCGAGCCGCGATGGTGAGCTGCACCGCCTTCTCATGCTCCTCGGAGGCCCGCTTCGCCAGCGTCTCGGCTTGCGAACGAGCGGCACTGGCCTGGGCCGCTGCATCGACCAACGGCCGAAGGACCTCAAGCTCCTCCGCCACCCGCGCCTCTCGCTCCGCAGCCCGTTCCGACAACCCCCGAGTCACCGCTTCGGCCGCAATCCAGCCCGGCAATGCTTGGTTCACGGCGTGCAGCTGCTCGGCCACCTTCCGCTCGCGGAGCGCCGCCGCACGATGCTCGGACAGACAAACAAAGGCATGCTTCTGGGCACATCGCTCGTGCGCCAGTAAGCGGCCCAGATCGGTCTGAGCTTCGGCGATTTCCCCGGTCAACGCATCCAAGTGCTGGCGAGACTCAGACAGCTTCGCGTGAAAAGCGACGTCCTCAGCGAACCAGTTGATCTTCTGAGGTGCGTCCAGAAGCGCAGCTTTCGCGGTTCCCAGCTCGGTTTGATTTTCCTCATGGTCTTTCTGAAGGGCCGCCAGTTCGGTGTCGCTAAGGTCGCTCCCAACCCCCGCCAAGGTCTCCAGCGCGGTGATCCGTTTCTTGTGACGAACGTGCAGCCTGGCCGCCTTTTCACCAATGCGCTGGTAAATGGACGTGTCGGTGAGGCGCTCCAAGATCTCGGCACGTTGCTCGGGCGGCGCCCCCAGGAACGCGTCGAACTGCCCTTGGGCCAGCAGCATGGAGCGGTTGAAGTCGCTGACGCCAAAGCCCTCAAGCACCTTCTCGAACAGCGGCTGAAAGACCTTCCTCTTGTTCGACGAGGTGAGCACAATCCATTGGCCATCCGGCCCCCGCTGCTCCATGCTTCTATCGGCAAGTTGTAGTTTTCCATCGGACTTTTCGCGGGCGCGCCGACAGGTCCAGCAGGCGCGATAAGCCTGCCGCCCACCGTGCTCAAGCTTGGAGAACACCACGGTCGCAGAGCAGCGCCCCGTGCCACGACTCATGATCGCACGCGGGTCGTGAGCGTCCTTGCCGCGGACGTTGTCTAGACGAGGCGTCTCGCCGAACAAGGCCAGGCTCACGGCGTCCATCAACGTGGACTTTCCGCTACCTGTGGGCCCAAAAATCAGGAACAAGCTGGCCCCGCCCACCGTTTCGTCCAAGTTCAGATCATGGGTTCCGTACAAACTGTTGAGGTTCACGGCCTGAATGCTGTGCAGCTTCATGGGGACTCCCCGGACAGTGATTGGGGCATCACAATTTGCGCGAGCATCTCGTCGAGAACAGCTGTATTGGCCGAAGCCACAGTCGCAAAAGCCGCTTCGAGCAGGTGTCGGTCGTCACCCTTGAGTTGCTGGGCATCGCACATCAGACCAAACACGTCTTCGACCTTCAGCGTGTCGAGGGCCCTGTGCGCCACCGGCGTCGCGTCGGATTCGACCCGCTCGGACCGCTGATGCACCTCGACCAAGATGGGTCGGGTGAGCGGTGGATGTTCGGACAGGGCCTCGTATAGTCGGCGAACTAAACCGGGCTCCGCCATTTGGGTGACGATGCGTACGTGCACAAGCGGCGGCAAGCGCGTGGTCCATGTGAGCGCCTGAAGCTCGGCGATGACCGCATCGGCCGTCCCTGTCATCCGCAGCAGATCGCGCCCTCGGGGAACCTCGACCTGGGCGACCGAGACCTCGTCCGCCAGGTCGACCACCAGCACCCGTCGCAAAACGTCCATTTCGGTGAGGGAATAGGCCAGTGGGGAGCCGCTGTACCAGGCGTTTGCCTTGTAGTCCGCTGGAAAACACCGATGAATATGGCCCAGCGCCGTGTAGCGAATCCGCGGGTCGAGGATGTCGACGGGCAGGCCTTCGAGGGTGCCCACCTGGTGGATTTCCTGGGGGTAGTCGTCGCGGGTGGACTCCCCGCCCAGAGTGAGGTGCCCCGTGGCGATGAGTGGCACATCGCCGAAGCGCTCAAGGGCCCGTTCGACGAGTTCTTTGTACACGCGGGCGAAGGCGTCGCGAAACGCCGCCCGGGTAGCCGACAGGTCGAGGTCGGTGGTGCGAATGCCCAAACGATATTCGTGCACATAGGGCACCGAGAGGCAGACGGCATTGACCTTTTCGCTGCCTCGGCGGCGCAGCGGCACAAGCATTCGGTCGAGCCTATCGTCGGTGGTGGGCAGGCCACCAACCACGTGTACATTCACTTCTTGCAGAAGCGCTTTCGGCGCATCCAGTCGTGACGGAGAGTCATGATTCCCGCCGATGACCACCACATCGCGCACGCCAGTAGCGCCAATCTGCGCCAGAAACTCGTAGTACATCGCCGATGCTTCGGCCGAGGGGTGCATCGTATCGAACACATCGCCCGCGATGATCAGCACGTCGATCTGCCGATCGCTCAACTGGTTGAGGAGCCAGTCCAAAAACCAACGTTGTTCCTCGATCCGTGAGGCGGGGCCGGTCGACACGCCTAGGTGCCAGTCAGAGGTGTGCAAGATGCGCAAAGGACGACTCCGAGGGTCAGGTACCTTCACTTACCACTTTGGCAGCAGAAAGTGATAAGAGGCGGTACCTGACCCTCTTGGACTCTCTTGGACGCTTAGACGTCGATGGAGACCCTTCGATGCGAGCCCTGACCCTTGTACCTCTGCTATTCGTGCTTGTGGGCGTTGGACTCACCAGCGCGGGACCGCTCCCACCCTTGCTCGGGTCGGGCGTGGTTGCCTTGGGTGCGCTCTTTGGACTGCCGGTTTCCCTCTACGTTTTGGTGGCGCAGATACGAAAGGGGCGACCTGGACTCTGGCCGTTCGCGATCGTCGCAATACTTCCACTGGCGATGGCCACGCCGCTGGTCGTTCTGAACCTGCGATATCCGCTCATCAACGACGTGACCACGGACACCGCGAATCCACCATCGTTCACCGCGGCGCTTGAGGACGCGGCGAATACGGGGCGTGACATGGCGTTTCCCGAACGCTTCGGGCCGATCGTGCGGGAGTCTTACACAGACCTTCAACCGCTGCTACTCGATGAATCGACGGCAGGGGCGTTCCAACGGATCGCGGAGCTCGCCGAGCGCCAACCGGGTTGGGAGGTCAAGCGCCGGGACGCAACGACCCAGGTTATCGAGGGCGAAGCCTCGTCGACGGTGCTGGGCTTCATCGATGACTTTGTCATTCGAGTGACGGAACAAGACGGCCAGGCCCGCGTCGACATGCGCTCGAAATCGCGGGTTGGCCAAGGGGACGTTGGCGTCAACGCGAAGCGGATTCGGGGCTTTCTACAGCAACTCAGAGAGCCGTGAAGCGCGGTTTCGCAACGGGATAAGTGGAGGTACCTGACCCACTGCGATTTCCTCTGCGGTCATGGGTTCATCCACGCTAATCGCTGCAACCGCGCCTGTGCCTCGTGGGCCACAACCGGATCGTCGCAGTCATCGGCGACCGCTTGGGCGACGCGCTGGGCCAACCCGAGCTCTTCGGCGTCGAGAGCGCGGTCGATGACCTGGAGGAGGCCTTTGCCGCGCTGATCGCACAACCCTTCGGTGACCTTGAGGATCTGTAGCGCCCGGTCAATCTGGTTGACCTCGGTGGCGGTAAAGTAGCCAAAGTCACCCTTGGGAAACCAACTATTCGTGTAGGCCGCATACCAACGCAACGACACGGAGTCCGGATGGTCCAGAACCAAGCGGTCCATGTAATCGCGCCCGAGCACCTCGCGGCCGTTGACAACGTAATCGGTAATGTCGTCGCGTAGACTTACGTCTTCGAGGAGATGCCGCAGGTGATGGCGCCGGATATCGACGCCGGTATCGAGCGCCTGCCGAGCGTCCATGGCGTCGTACAGGGCCTCCCACTCGTGGGTTGCAACCAGTATTTGAACCTTGTGATCAAGGAGATCGAAGCGCTGGTCGTCTTCGAGATCGGGCAGCGCCAGGCCGGCGTCGACGACCTCGAGAGCGGCGTCGTACTCCTCGAGGGTGTTGAGCGCCATGACCACAAACCGCGCCCACTTCACGTCCTGCGTCTTCTCCCATTGGGCCTGCCACAACGCGGCCGCCCCCTTGGCGTCGTGCATCCGCCACAGCCGCTTGGCCTTGTCAGTCCGGGACTCTTTACGCGACCCCAGCTTAGGACAGCGCTTGGCCATGTACGACGGCCGAGACTGCGGGTCGAAGCTCTGTCGCGCCTTGTTCTGGGTACGCATGTCGATGGGAACGTCCATCAGGAACGCCCGCCAGTCCTCGTCCAGCTGCGCCAGACTGGCCCCATAGGTGCCTTCGAAGTCCCAGGACTCTTGCAGCGCAACAAAGGCATCTTGACCGTGCTCCAATACCAAGAACCCGATGAATGAACCTGCGGAACGATAGGCGTTGCCCTCATTGACCTTGGAGAATCCTTCGAGACTCATGAAGTCGGTGGCCGCGGGCAGGGTGTCGGAGCGCAGCGCGCCGGCCTGCTGGTCGTGGGCCTCGGCGACGGTGGTGTAGTTCTCGGTGAAGGCCACCGCCGTGCCCTCTAGATTGCCCCGACTGGTGAGCAACCATGGATTCAGCGACAGCTCGATGTGACGGGCGTGGATGAGCTCGTGGTGCAGGGTTGTGCTGCGGGCGCTGACCTGCGTGAGGTCGATCTGCCAAGCACCCGCGTGGGCGGCGGCGATGCCCGAGACACGCTCCAGCTGGGCGTCGTTGTCGTACAGACGGATCTCGACCTGGCGACCGTCGGCCAAGTTCCAGTCGGTGCCAATCTGGTGATAGTGCCACTCGGCTCGCCTAGAGATGGCCTGAACGTGGACGCTGGCCGGCCCTTTCGCGGGGTACCGAATCAAGAAGTGCTCGGTCTCGAGCTCGGCGTTGAGGACACCCAGAACAGCGGAACGCCCCCAGCCCACCCCGATATGGCTGCCCAGGCCAAGGGTGGCCAACAGCCAGCCACCCAGTACCACCGCAGCCACCCTGGGGCGACGAACGCGGAGGGACACCGCCCAGATGGCCGCCGCGGTCCAAAGAAGCCAAGCACGCTGCATGAGATGCAAAGGCACAAGGTCCATATCGGCGCGCTGATTGAACGCCATTGGATCGCCGACCAGCAGGTCTACGATGCGCACGCCGTTGAGGTACTGAAATCCGTCGTGTAGTCCGCTGGCCCCGGCGAGCGCCATCAGCATCAATATCTGGCGCCCTACACCCCAACCTCGACGGGCGGTGACCACCCCCAGCACGCTGCCAAGAACGGCCATGGGCAAGACCGTGACCCAGTAGATTTGACTGGCATCAGCGGCGTCGCAATCGTGCACAAACGCGTTGGCGGCCGTCATCACTACGAACGCGGCGAAGGTCATCCACAGGCTCGCGGCCAGGCTCTCCCACAGGGCCTGGTCTGCACGGCCAGGAGACTCGGGCAGGCGGCGATAGGCCCACCCCGACAGCCCGCACAGCGCGAACAGGCTCAACAGCCCAAAGCTCTGAATGAACTCGTGGGTGAGGATGTGCAGCGTAGTGATGGACTGCGCCGCCAACGCCACGGCGGAGCCAATCAGCATGGCGACCAGAGACAAGCGTTGATCGAGGGAATTTATGGGGGTTGGCGTGGTCAGGAGGTCTCCTGGGCAAAGACTACCCGTTGATCGCGGAGTTGTCTGGGCGACGCCAGCTGTTGGCGTGAAAACGGTGATTTATCCAGAGGACTTGAGCTGACATGAACACTTCGACAGACCACCTCCTCCTCTCTCTCGTGGACCAACAACCCATCCGCGCGCCGGCGAACACCGACAAAGCCCCCCTCGCCGACTTCTCCCCGAGCTCGGTACATCTTGGAGTCCTCCATGATTCGTCTACCGAAGAGATGCGTTTGGCCCTGCCAGACTACAGCGGATCAGCCCAGCAGGTGCTCGTTGGGCAGCGGCCGGGTGTTGTAGGTGCTGGCCATCGAGGCCCCATACGCTCCAGCGGTGGCGACCAACATCAGGTCGCCCTCGGCACACTGCGGCAGGCGACGAGAGCGCCCGAGCACGTCGCCCGTCTCGCAGATGGGGCCCACCACATCGGCCACAATGGCGCTAGATTCATGGAGTTTGTCCAGATTGAAGATCGGGTGATACGCGCCGTAAAGTGCAGGTCGTAACAGTGTATTCATACCGCCATCCACGCCCACATAGACGTGATTTCCCTTGCCCTTCAGCTGAGTGACCCTAAGCAGCAGCACACCGGCCTCGGCCACCAAGAAGCGGCCTGGCTCGAGCCAGAGTTCGAAGCCTGGATGTGCCGTCTTGAAGCGACCGAGTGCCCGATCGAGTCCGTCGAGATCGAGCCCAGGGCGACCCGGACGGTCGGGGACCCCCAATCCGCCTCCTAGATCGAGGACCGTCACCGCTGAGAACCAGGTGGTTGCTGCCTCGGCGAGGTACAGGGCCACTTCTTGCCAGTTGGTGGGGTCGAGCACGCCGCTGCCAGCGTGGGCGTGCAGTCCAACCACCGTCGCACCTGCTTTGTCGGCCAACTTCGCCGCCTCTTCGAGCTGCTCAGGGGCGATGCCAAACTTGGACCGCCGACCCGCGGTGCGAACCTTCTCGTGGTGTCCCCTGCCCTTTCCGGGATCGAGCCGCAGGAAGATGTCCTGTCCGGCGAACAGCTCGGGCCAGTGGATGAGCGGATGGAGGTTGTCGAGGGTGAGCTGGATGTTGTGCTCAAGGGCGGCCGCGCACTCATCGCGGTCGGCGAAGTTCGGCGTATACAGCACCGTAGCGTCCGGGAACCGGTCGCGGATCAACGCCACCTCGCCCACCGACACGCACTCGAACCCCACGCCGGTTTGGGCAAGGACGTCGAGGAGGGAGAGGTTGGAGTTGGCTTTGATGCTGTACAGAACACGATCGACCGACGTGAGCGACACCAGGCTCTTGGCGCGCTGGGTGAGCGTGGGCGCGTTGTAGACATACACCGGCGTTTGCTGGCGTAGGGCTTGCAGTTCGGCGCGGCGACTGACCCACCAGGGCGGCTGATTTAGGGCAGCGGACTGCTTGGCGTCAAACAGCTCGGTCCAGGTGGGGCCAAACACGCCGGTCCCACCTTGGTCGCCGAACAACAGCGCGTGCAACTTGCCCACAAGCCGGGGCGCCTGGTCTTGGTCGACCACCACCGTGAGGTTGAGGTCGCTGGCGGCCTGGGTGAGCAAGTGCACCCGGTGGTCCTCGAACAACTGCAACGCTGGCGCCAGCTTGTACAGAATACCGCGAATTCCACGTCCGACCAGGCTAACGCTGGCGCATCCGGTAATGGTAGTGGCAACACAGTACGGCGACAGCGCCTGCTCGAGTCGTTCAAGCGCCGATCGGTCCAGGGGGTTGGCGCCCGGATCGAGGGTGACGGTCACGTTGGTCTCCGACGTACTCACGTTGTCGAGCGACAGGCCCTGGTCGCGAAACACACCAAACACATTGGCCAGGAACCCAACCTGCTGCCACATGCCCACGGTCTCCATACTCACCAGCACGGTGTCGTCGCGGCTGCTGATGGCCTTCACCTGAGAGCCCCCAACCTCGCCGCTATCACCGATGACCGTACCCGGCATCTGCGGCGCCTGGGTACAGCGAATATGCAGTGGGATGCTAGCATCTCGCACGGGAGCGATACAGCGAGGATGAAGCACTTTGGCACCGGTCGACGCGATCTCTTGAGCCTCGTCGTAGTCCAGCGCCACCAGCAGCCGGGCGCCGGCAATCACCCGAGGGTTGGCGGTGAACATGCCGGGCACATCCGTCCAAA
The DNA here is from genome assembly GCA_009936995.1 of Rhodobacterales bacterium. Classification (GTDB taxonomy): domain Bacteria; phylum Myxococcota_A; class UBA796; order UBA796; genus JAACDH01. The sequence continues at coordinate 4,823 of JAACDH010000175.1, read as the reverse complement.
TCTCGCAGCGGTCGGCCTGCAGCTTCGCCGACAGCGAGGTGGCAGAAGTGTCGCTACCACCGCGGCCGAGCAAGACCGTGTCGCCGTGGGGGCCGCGGGCGATGAAGCCTTGGGTAAGCACGGCTTCGAACTCACAGAAACGTTGTTGCAGCGCGGGATCTGCGGTGTGGTCGACCGTCGCCGACAGCCAGCGTCGGGCCGCGGGCAGACCGGGCTCGTCGACGGCGGTGAGCACGGTACGGGCGTCTATCCAGGTGATCGGCACGCCTTGGTCGCGTAGAAAGGCAGCCCCTAGAATGGTGGACATCCGCTCGCCCAGGGCCATCACCCGAGCCCGCACCCGCGGCCCCACTTCTCCCAGCAGGCTGGCACCTAAGGCCAATCTACGCAGCAGCTCGAGCTCGTCGTCGACGAGGGTGTGGGACACGTTCAGGTCGCGGGCGAGGGCCAGGTGACGGGCGGCCACCTGCTCGGGCAGATCGCTAGCCTCGCCGTTGGCCGCAGCGTCGAGCAGCTCTTGGAGCAGGTCGCTCACTCCGGACACCGCAGAACACACCACTACGGGCCGTTCTCCGTCTTGAATACAGCGCTGTACTTGCTGGGCGATGGCCGTCCAGCGCGCCCGTGTAGCCACACTGGTGCCGCCGAACTTGAGGACCACAAACATCAGATCGCCGAGGCCAGTCGGGCGCCTTGTCCGATGGCCCGTTTGGCGTCGAGCTCGGCGGCCAAGTCGGCACCACCGATGACGTGCACGGGCACGCCGGCGTCGCGCAGCGGCTGGACCAGCGCGTCGCGTTTGACCTGTCCAGCGCAGATGATCACGTTGTCGCAGGGGATGCACTGGGGCTTGCCGTTCGCTTCGATATGCAGGCCATCGTCGTCGACCTTGACGTACTGCAACCCGGCCATCATCCGCACGCCCAGACGCTTCAGCTGGGTCCGGTGAATCCAACCGGTGGTCTTGCCCAGGTTGGCGCCCAGCTTGCCGACCGAGCGCTGGCAGAGGGTGATGTCGCGGGCTGCGCGGGGAAGCTCGGGCACCACATTCTCAATGCCGCCGCGGGCCTCGTTGGTGGGGTCGATACCCCACTCCTTCAGCCACAACGGCAGGTCGAGGGTGGCGCTGGGTTGGTCACCCTGGGCCAAGAACTCGGCCACATCAAAGCCAATGCCACCGGCGCCGATGATGGCCACCCGGTCTCCTACCGGCTTCTTGTGTTGCAGTACATCGATGTAGCTAAGCACCTTTTCGTGGTCGATTCCGGGCATGTTGAGCTTCCGCGGAAGGACCCCGGTGGCCACAGCGACCCGGTCAAAAGCGCCCGCCAGCAGCATCTCTTTGTCGACCTTGGTGTTCAGCTTCACGGTGACGTGGTTTCGGTCCAGCTGGGTCTGGAAGTAGCGCAAGGTGTGGCGGAACTCCTCTTTGCCCGGCACCTCTTTGGCCATGTTGAACTGGCCGCCGATGCGGTCGCTGGCCTCGAAGAGGGTGACCTGATGCCCACAGGATGCCGCGGTGACCGCATACGAGAGTCCCGCAGGTCCGGCGCCCACAACCGCCACCTTCTTGGGCGAGGCCGTGGGACGCAACAGCAGCTCTGGCTCGTGGCAAGCCCGCGGATTTACCAGGCAGCTGGCCCGAATGTTGCGGAAAGTGTGGTCCAAACACGCCTGGTTGCAGGCGATGCAGGTGTTGATCTCTTCTGCGCGACCCTCTCGGGCCTTGTTCACGAACTCGGGATCGGCCAGCAGCGGGCGGGCCATGCTCACCATGTCGGCCTGGCCATCGGAGAGAATCTGCTCGGCCACTTCGGGCGCGTTGATGCGGTTCGAGGTGACCAACGGCAGAGACACTTCGGACTTCAGCTTCTGAGTGACCCAGGCGAAGGCCGCCCGCGGAACCGACGTCGCGATGGTGGGGATTCTCGCCTCGTGCCAGCCAATGCCGGTGTTGATGATCGTGGCGCCGGCCTTCTCGATCTCTTTGGCGAGCTGCACCACTTCGGACCAGCTGCTGCCCTGGTCGACCAGATCAAGCATCGACAGCCGGTAGATGATGATGAAGTCGGGGCCCACGGCCTCGCGGATCTCACGGACGATACGAATGGGGAATTGCATTCGGTTTTCGTAGTCACCACCCCACTTATCAGTGCGTTCGTTGGTACGCAGGGCGATAAACTGGTTGATCAGGTAGCCCTCGCTGCCCATGACCTCGACACCATCGTAGTTCGCCTGCTTCGCCCGGACTGCACAGTTCACAAACGCGCGAATGGTGCGCTCGACGCCACGTCCCGACAGCGCTCGGGGCTTAAACCACGAGATGGGCGACTTCTTTGCCGACGCAGACACACAGAGTGGGTGGTAGGCGTATCGACCCGCATGAAGGATTTGCAGTGCAATATGACCGCCCTCCTCGTGCACTGCTTTGGTGATAATCTGGTGCTGACGGACCTCGCGGGCGTTGCTTAGCTTGGCCGCGAATGGCTTCAACCAACCCTCGCGATTTGGCGCCACACCACCGGTGACAATCAGACCCACACCGCCCCGAGCACGCTCGGCAAAGTAGGCGGCCATCTTCTTGAATCCGCCACGTTCCTCTTCGAGTCCCACGTGCATGGAGCCCATCAGCACCCGGCTGCGGAGGGTGGTGTACCCAAGGTCGAGGGGTTCGAGCATTTTGGGGTATGTGGACGTCATCAAGATCTCCCGGTGAAGGGTCATTCCGTTCCGCCTAGCCCGGCGGACGATCCCGGGAAACCCCTGGTCGACAAATCCTCAACCCTTTTGCTATCACCCAGCGACGGAAAGGTAAGCATTCAGCCTCCTCACACGCGTCTTCCGACCGCAACCCGAGCTTGTCGTGCAAGGCAAGCCTCCCGCACCGGCCCACCCAAGGGTCTAGACCGGTTAGACCTCCCGCCAGGAGAATCCCCATGCCCATCATCGACGACGTCAGCTCCCAGATCAAAGATGCCATGCGCGCCCGTGAAAAGGTCCGCCTCGGCGCCCTTCGCGGCATCCGTTCTGGCCTCATCGAAGCCATGAAAGCCGACGGCTCGGACACAGTCAGCGACGAAACCGCCATCCCGCTGCTGCGCCGCCTGGCCAAGCAACGCCACGAGAGCATCGCCGCGTTCGACGGTGGTGGACGCGAAGAGATGGCCCAACAAGAGCGCGACGAGCTCGCCGTCATCGAGTCCTTCCTGCCCTCCCTGGCCAACGAAGAGACCACCCGCGGCTGGGTCCAAGCCGCCATCGACCAGACCGGCGCCAGCAGCATGCGCGACATGGGCAAGGTCATGGGCGTGCTCATGGGCGCCCATAAAGCCGAGATCGACGGCAAGATCGCCCAGAAGGTCGTCAAAGAGCTGCTCGGGTAGCGCCGTGCATGCGTTCATCGGCGTCGGAGATGCCACCGCTGCAAATCGCTTCGGCTACGACGTCGACAGCCCACACACCCTCATCGTGCTGTTGAGGGACAGCCAGTCCCCCGCCGACGCCATTCAGTCCGCCCAGGATTCTGGCTTCTCTGGGGTCGCGTTCCACAGTGAAGGCCCCGTCCTCGACACAAGCCAAGCGCTGACTCGGGACGGATTTCGCGACGCCTACGATGCCGCAGCAAAGACCGGCGACGCGTTGCTGGTGTACAGCAAGCGGATGCCTCGGCTAGATATCGCTTCGTTCGGGTAGAGGCGTTTACGCCTCCCTTTGCTAGACGTGCCGCTGGTAACCCCGGCCACCGCGAACAAGACGACCTACACCGGGCGCATGGCCTACTTCTATTCCGGGTCCTGGCGGCCTTTGCCAAACACCGTCTTCAGTGACGCGCCCACCGCGACCCGGTAGATCGCGCCGTCGGTGCTCCAGAGCGGCACGCGAACGGTGCCGGTGGCGGACCACTTGTCGGAGAGGTTAACGACACCGCCTAAGTGGGTGTAAAACTCGGTGAAGTCGGCCGCAGCGCCGACGGGATCAGACGGCATCTGGCGGACGGCACCCAAGCCGACGAACGGCACAATCTTGTCGAGCCGACGACCCAGGCGACCATCGGCCGAGAGGTAAGGGCCCTGACGGCGCAGGTCGGAGCCGTCGTACAGGGGCACGCGGGCGTAGAATTGGCCGATGCCCACCCAGGTGCCGCCTCCGACTATGTCGACGGATAACGTAGGGTCAACACTGGCTGTGGAGACCTCGGTATAGTAGAAGCCCGCGCCCACGGAGCCCGTGGGCAAGGTGAAGCCCGGGGTGAGCTGCACCACCAGCTCGGGCGTACTCACCGCCTGCACACTGACGCCCACCCGAGTGTCGAGCAACAGCCAGTCGCCCTCCGTCTCACGTAGAACACCACTGCCAACGCCCACACTGGCGCGTTTGCTCACCGCTGTCTGCAGGCTGAGTCCCGACCGCAGCGACGGCCCACCGACGGGGAAACCCACCAGCTCGCCCACTTGAACGGCGACTTGTCCGGGCTTCATCGGCCCATCGTATTCAGATCTCCCGACCGGGAGGTTTGCATCCGCTCAAAGGCTTCAACCGGCTTGCGCGGGCAGCGCAAACCACAGGGCGAGTAAGGGCGCAGCTTTGACGAACCAGTGAAGCATGGCGGCTATTCGTAATCCCACAGCGTGAAGATCTCCTGTCGTGCTTGGCTAAATTGCTCGCGAAGAGGGCTTGCGTCCTCTTCTGCCGCCAACAACTGAACCACTTTGTCATTCAACGTCATGACCCGCTGCGCCAAAGATCTTGACAGCTCAAGACCCAGACGGAGAATCGCAGGGTCGCCGACGTCGACCATCTCTTGGAAAGCGCCGCGATCCATT
>JAACDH010000174.1 GCA_009936995.1 Rhodobacterales bacterium | reverse complement strand
GGCGGTCTCTAGATAGGTGCCGTACAGGTCTGCTGCGTCTTCGCTCTCGAAGATGACCCAGTGGCTTCCGTCTCGCCATTGAGACAGCGCCGCCGTGGTGAGGCCACCTTCAAAGTTGAGCACGTTGTTACTGAGCGGGCCGTTGGCCGGTGAAAGGCCCCGAATCTCGTGTCCAGTTGACGAGGTGATCTGCGGCTGAAGTATGGGCAAGCGCGCCGCAGAAGCTAGGGCCAAAGAAGTACGATAGGGGGTCGCTTGATCGAGGGTGCCGGAGGTGAGCAGTACACTCGCAGGTCGGTGATGCTCCCAGTTCCCGCGCTCGTGGAACCAATAGGGCGCGTAGTTGGCCGGGTCGGTGGGCTCTACGGCGGTTTGGATGAGTCCTAAAATGGGGTGAAGCTCGGTGAGGGGTTCGTTGACTTGGAGCAGGCCGGCGACGGTCGCCTCGAAATCGATGATGTCCTTGCGGACCATGACGGTGATCGCCAGCACTGCGCCAGCCCCGGAGAGCACCGTGGCGTGCACATCATCGCCCCAGAAGGGGGCAGCGATGGCGCCCGTGAGTCCGCCTTGGCTGTGTCCCAGGAACAGCACCCGATCGGGATTCAGCGGGATCCCAGTGCCTGCTTCGTCGGTGAAGATCCAAGGCTGCTTGTGGAGTGCGTGCGCCAAGTACAGGGCGTCAATTGCGCCTTGTCGGAAGTTGCTGACGCCTGAGGGCGGGTTGATGATGTTGAAATTCACTAAGTCGGTGCCTTCGGTCTCTCCGGAGCGCGGGCCGTGCAGCGGCTGGTCGATTCCCAAGCCGATCAATCCACGGGCGCCAAGCTGTGCGGCCACTTCGAGGGCTCGGTCGCTGTCGCAGAAGCCCCGGTAGTCGCCGCCGGTTCCGTGTTGGTAGATGACCACCGGCCAGCCTCCATCGGGAGGGGACGAGAGGTCCTTGGGCGTGCACACCGACATCCGCAGATCTTCCCACATGGCGATGACCGGGTCTCCATCGTCCTCGAACACAAACCCACCGCCTTCCGTCTCGTAGGGGCGCTCGCCGTGGGTGAAGACCGGACTTGGGTAGTGGGTGCGATGGGCGTCGTAGTGATCGTGGTTCTCGAGGAGTTCGAGGGTGAGGTTGAGGTCTGGACTGTCGAAGCGGGTGCGAATAAACGTTGATATTGCTGCCATTTCGCCGAGAGGGTCGGCTGTCGTGAACACGGTGGCGACGGCGACCTCTTCCTTGTTTCGTCCGACAAAGAACAGCGCATCTTCGAGGGCTGCGTAATGCTCGAAATCCGGGTGTGCGGGCGTCCAGATCTTTCGGAACGTGGGGTGCTGTCGCGCGACGTCCGTGGTGACGACGGCCGCGTAGGTGTTGTTCGGCCGCAACGGGAAGCCAAACATGGGGGCCATGGCCAAGAGATGGTCGGGTAAGTACGGCGACGCCTCGCTTCGGATCTCCCACTGCACGGGCACCGCCGATCCGAACTCGGGAGAGTTTGGGTCGATGTCGATGAGCAGCAGCGCGGAGCTCGAGGTGACCGACTCTTCGGGCGTTGGCAGGAGCAGCGGTTCGAGGCTGTCGTTGAAGGCGAAATAGACGGGGCTGTTGGTGCCAAAGCCATCGAGTTCGTCGACAAACGCGAAGTAACTCTCGAGGAGGGGCACGTTCCAGGGGTTGGGGAAACCATCAATGGCCAGCGTGCCGTCTGCATCTCTGCGCAAGTCGGACGGCCACGGCGTGTCCCAGAAATCAGCGCCCTGAGGGTTGTGGATTGGCAATGGGCCGCGGCCTTCTTGGCTGCAGCTTATCAGCATGACGATGATGATTAGGAGTCTCATTGCGTTAGAAGATAGCCGGTACGACACCCGCACTGGGGTGATTTCTCTCTCGCGCGCCCAGGGGATTTGCGCTACGCTGGCGGCCTGGGAGACCACCTGTTTCGGTGGTGACGGAGGCCGGTCTTGGCGGCACTAGTGGATGGCAGCGGCTTGTTTGGTGTGGCGAGGCACCGCGAATCGGCTCACAGGGTGTACTTGGGGCTGCATGCACTTCAGCATCGCGGCACAGGATCCGTGGGTATGGCGGCCTCAGATGGGCAGTTTGTGC